>CBEPPX010000147.1:0-5453 GCA_965511205.1 uncultured Ignavibacteriales bacterium
AGGTGCTTCATTTCAAGTTTAACCATTTCCTTATCCATTCAATACATTAATAATAAATACAAAGATATGCTAATAAATTATCGTTGAATATCTATAAAAATGAAGACTTGTCAAAATATTTTTACTGAATGAAAGAGTTGACTGAACCGATTTGAAAAATTAAGGAATGACTATTAGAGGAACTGATTAGGAAAATTTAATTGAAATCTTGATATTCAGACTTTTTAGTCTTATTTTAATTTAATCAATTATTTAAAACTGTAAACTATTATATACTAACAATAAAAGAGAGAGTGACATGAAAAATTTTTCACTGCTGATTTTGCCTTTTGCTCTTTTTGTAATGCTGTTTTTCGTTTCCTGCGGAGAACAAAAACCTGGTAGTACAACTGATGAAAGCAGCAAGTTTAAGGGTAATCATGGTCAATCAGGTGTTATTGATAATGTCTCAAAACCAAATATTCTTCAGATTGCAATTGGTTCAGAATCTCATACAACGCTAGTTGCAGGTGTACAGGCTGCAGAACTTGAAAACATTTTGGTTAATCCCGGACCATTAACAGTTTTCGCACCAACAAATGTTGCGTTTGATAAACTTCCTGAAGGTACGCTTGATGAACTTCTGAAGCCGGAAAACAAGAACAAGCTTGCTAAAATCATTACATCTCATGCAGCACCTGGTACATTTGATATTCCTCTTCTTAAAGATGGAAGCAAAATATATATGGCAACCGGGCAGTATATAGATGTAGAAGTTAAAGATGGCGATACTTACGTAAACGGTTCTAAAATTTTAGCAACTGTAGATGCCTCAAACGGTGTGGTTCATGTTGTTGATGATGTTTTTTTGTATGCAGCAGAGTAGACTTAAAAAATAAAAATTATAATTTATCCCCGCTAATGATTTATTAACGGGGATTTTTTTCTTTTTAATATAATATTCCTTCGAAACTGGTTTTAATTCTTGAGGATAATCCTTTTCATAATAAGCATTTATAGCTCCACTAATAATTTCAACGGAAAACGGCCATGGTTCTATTGTAATCACTCCTTCTGCGGAAGTATGAAATTTTAATGCTGTTTTGGATGATGAATTTCTGCGTGCATATACTTCAACTATGTCTTCAAATTCTTTTTCAAAAAAAAATTAAATGAAACCCAATCACAAAAATCTGTTATTCGGTCTGCCCATATAAAATCTTTAATAGAAAATTTTGTTGCTCGTAAGCTTTCTTTAATTCGATTTTCTATATTGCGCAATATCTCCTTTCTAAACATATCATCCTTGTCAAGCAATCTTTTAAGATGAAGCTTTGTCACAATATCCACAACAGGATTGTCGAATCTAATTTCTGTTCCTTTTAAAGTAAGATCAGCCCATTGCTCTAAAGTGAGCTCACCCAGAGGACTATTATCATTCTCACCATAGCCAATATCGTGGTATTTAACTCCTTCAACAAATGAATTAAAATCAAAAGCCGGTTTATCAAATTTTGAATTTCCCCAATTGCTTGCCAATACTCCCGAAAACTTTGCATGTTCAGCTTGCGAAATAACAATATCTCTCATTTTTGATCTAAACAATATTATTCCTGTTCTGTTATAAGCAATTAAAAATAAATTATATAAAGAACAAATACACTTGTTTTCTGGATAATAATTGCCATATTTGTCGTTGCAATTTTTATGATTTTAGAGGCAGATTTGAAACAGATTAGAAATATAGCAATCATCGCACATGTTGATCACGGAAAGACCACTTTAGTTGATGAATTGCTGAAACAAAATAAAGTTTTCAGGCAAAACCAGGTTGTTCAGGAAAGATTTTTAGATTCAAATGATTTGGAAAGAGAAAGAGGAATTACAATCCTATCAAAAAATATAAGCATTCCATATAAAGATGTTAAAATTAATATAATAGATACACCGGGTCATTCTGATTTTGGGGGCGAAGTAGAACGTGTACTTAAAATGGCTGATGGTGTTTTACTACTTGTTGATTCATTCGAAGGACCTATGCCGCAGACAAGGTTTGTACTTGAGAAGGCACTCCACTTACATTTAAAACCGATAATAGTAATTAACAAAATTGATAGAGCTGATAACCGCCCCGAGGAAGTTCTTGATGAAATATATGATCTTTTTATAGACCTTAATGCTAATGAAAACCAGCTTGATTTTCCATTTGTTTATGCGAGCGGAAGAGACGGCTGGGCTGTAAAAGATTTAAAAGATGAACGCAACAATCTTGTACCTTTGCTTGATACAATAGTTGATTCAATCCCTCAAGCTAAGATCCTTGAGGGCACAACACAAATGCAGGTAACTACTTTAGATTACAACGATTATGTTGGCAGGATAGGTATAGGCAGAGTGTTCCGCGGAACTTTGAACAAGAATGAACCACTTAGCGTAATTAAGAGAGATGGAAGTATTCATAAGATGTTGTTGAAGCAGCTGTTTATATTTGAGGGACTTGAACGGACTGAAGTAGATGAAGTTTCTGCTGGTGATATTTGCGCTGTGGTTGGAGTTGAAGATATTGATATTGGTGATACAATTGCTGATGCTGAAAATCCCGAACCGCTTCCTCTAATTGCGATTGATGAACCAACTATAAGCATGAACTTTACTGTTAATACTTCCCCGTTTTATGGTATAGAAGGAAAATATGTAACCTCAAGGCATTTACATGACCGCTTGTACAAGGAACTTCAGCACAATGTTGCGTTAAGAGTGGAAGACACTGGCTCACCTGATACATTTAAAGTTTCGGGAAGAGGAATATTACATCTATCCATTTTGATAGAAAATATGCGTCGGGAAGGTTATGAACTTGCGGTTGGTGCACCGAAGGTAATTTATAAAGAGATTGTTGGTAAAAAAGCTGAACCAATTGAAATTCTTACAGTAGATGTGCCCAGCGAATCTTCAGGCAAAGTAATTGAATTAGTTGGACAGCGGCGCGGCGAAATGGTTAAGATGGAACAGAAAGGTTCACTCTCCGCACTCGAGTTTCATATTCCTTCACGCGGTTTAATGGGATTAAGAAACCGCATATTAAATGTTACTTCAGGTGAAGGGATAATGCACCACCGTTTTTACCAGTATGAATATTTTAAAGGCTCAATTTCGCAGCGGCAGAACGGCGTGCTTATTTCCATGCACGAAGGGACTTCAACAGCTTATGCAATAAACTCGCTGCAGGATAGAGGAATATTTTTTATCGATCCGGGTGATGTAGTTTACCGGGGACAAATTGTTGGTGAGTATAATAAAGATAACGACATTGAAGTACACGTACAACGGGGTAAAAAGCTTACAAATATGCGTGCGTCTGGCTCAGATAAAGCTGTTAAAATTACTCCGGCAACTAAATTTACTTTAGAAGAAACTCTTGAGTATGTTAAAGATGATGAGATAGTTGAAGTAACGCCGGAAGCAATAAGGATGAGAAAACTATATTTAGATCCGACTGAGCGGAAAAGATTTAACCTGTCTGGACAGGCAGGTTTGAAAAAAGTGTAGTAAAGTAATTCTCTATTATTGATCCTTTAATTCAGCAAGGAATTCTTTTGGACTAACAACTTTTATTCCACAGTAGTCTTTTATTTTAAGGACATTTTTATCACCGGAAATAATAAATTTGGCTTCTAATGAGACAGCGCATTCAAAAAATTTATTGTCATCAGGATCTTCCATAACAATTTTTAATGTTTTTGTTTTCGCTGTAAAGATAGAATGATAACCATTGGCAAATAATTGAAGCATTTCCTCAATCTCATTAGCATTTTTTATTCCCAGCCGAATTAAAACTTCAACATATTCATCTATTATTTCTCTGGAAAGACAAAGAGTTAAATTTCCATTTATCCAGAGGTCGATGATCTGTTTAGGATTCCCTCTACCTAAAAAGGAAGAGATAAAGACATTTGTGTCAATGACAACTCTCATTTCTGAGCAGCTCTAACATCGCGTATTGCCTTAATAATTTCTTTCTGCTTTATTTTCCTTCGGTTTAATTTTCTACTGATGCGTTTCCACAGATCATCAATATACTTATCCATACTACGTTCCTTAACATAACTCTCGATCAGTTCTCTAATTACTAGACTCGAATTTTTGCCATCAGCTTTTGCAAGTTTGGCAAGGTTCGCTTTAACTGCTTCATCCATACGAATGATCAATTGTGTAGTTGCCATAATAAATCCCTAATTGATATAACGTATATACAATATATCATATTACAGTTATACAAACAATATTGATTAAAGGATAATTTAAGATGGGTATTATCATTCACCCACTACCTGCCTTTTAGCAAGGCAGGCTTAAGTTGTGGATTAATAAAGAAAGTACTAATTAACTCTCATCATACTCTTCGCGAGTAATAACTTTTATTCCATCAATTCCAGCTTCTTTCAGTTTCCTATTAATAGTCGGAAGTTGATCATTTAGAATTATATCAACTTCGGTTCTGTATTTATTAAATTCACCTTCGAGCAATGTTAATCTCTCGATTTGTGAATCAGTTGGTTTGCCGGAGTAGTTAATTATTCCTGCGTAAATATCACCGATTTTTTCCGCTAATCTTATTTGTCCTGATATCCTGTGAGGACTTGTAGCAACAAGTTCCTTATGCATTTTTTCCAGGTGTTCAGATAATGCAATCAACTCATTTTTGAATTCGCCATCTCCAAGATCCTTTACAGCATCATTAAGTTTTTCCTTAAGATTGGTAACCTGCTTATCAGTGAACGACACATCTTCCAGCAATGTGTAAGCATGGTTAAGAGTTTCAAATTGTAGCTTCATATCTTCTTCAGAATGACCTGCTTTAGGATCAGTTTGGAGTGTTATCTTTCCGGTATATTCTTTGTCATCTTTCTTTATCTTAATTGTATATTCACCCGGAGGAAATGTTGGACCGAATGCTGTTCTAAAAGCCAACAAAGGTGAAGAAGCTTTTACCTTCGGAGGTTTTTTTGAAACAACCCACTCTACCAGGTTGATTCCTTTCTTCTTCCCTGCCGGAATTGTCTTAACAAGTTCTCCACCGGCATCATAAATTTCAACAGACATATCACCAAATACATGCCGCTTCTTTAGGTAATACGTAATAATTGCTGAAGAACTGGGATTCCTGCCTCTAAATTCATGATCACCGGAAATGCCGTAAGCAAATCTTGGATTTGTAATTGTGTATGGTTCAGTAGGAAAGATTGTTACATCAGATTCAATAACTTCAGCAGTTAATAAGCGAAGAGGAGTTATATCATCAAGTATTAAAACTCCCCTGCCGTGGGTTCCAATAACCAGATCATTTTCTGTTGAATGAATAACCATTTCGTAAATAGGTACTTTCGGAGTATTACCTTCGAAACGCACCCACTGGCTGCCGCCATCCAAAGTAACGTACAATCCATATTCAGTTCCAAGAAAAATTAGATTAG
>CBEPPX010000148.1:0-5440 GCA_965511205.1 uncultured Ignavibacteriales bacterium
ATGATCCAAACATTTTGTACATATCAACTCATCAATTTCCTTTCTATCCGGGTACTGGGAGTAATACTGAAATGGGTAGTGGCTCAGCAGCAGGAACAGTGCTGAACATCCCTCTGGAAGCGGGAGTTGGTGATGAAGGTTTTCAAAGTATTTATAAAGAACTTATCATTCCAAAACTAGTAAGGTTTAAACCTGAGCTTATAATTGTTTCTGCTGGTTACGATGCACATTGGAATGATCCGCTGGCAAATTTAAGTTTATCCCTAACAGGATTCTCGTGGATATCAAAAACTCTTGTTGATCTTTCTAAGAAATTGTGTAATGGTAAAATCGTTTTTACTTTGGAAGGGGGGTATAATCTTGATGTATTGAGTATAGCCGTCGCAAATTCAGTTAAGGCATTACTTAACCGCGACGATTTTGAAGATCCATTTGGTAAACCTCCGAATAAGGAAAAGGATATTAGTGAATTGCAGAATGAGATTAAGAAAATTCATAACCTTTAAATCAATTCTTAAAAATCTTATAGCTCATTTGAAGCCTTTTTGAGATTATTTTCGCTTTTTCAGAGTGATTAATAAATCATATTTTTTTATGTTTGCACAACAAATTTCAATTTATTCATACGCTTATAAAAAAGGAAAATGGTTGACAGCAATTAGGGAAACAGCAGTTTTATTTGTAACAATCTTCCTTTTGTTCAATTGTGGAGATTACCAGGGACAAACTTCTAACTCACAAAAAATCAGTTTTGAGCAGGTAGAAATATCTGAAAAAGAAGGTTGTGATGACCCAAATTCTGATTATTGTGCGGAAATAAAACTAGGGTATCCTGTTTTTTCGATTTCTGGAAATAAAGAGACTGAACAGAAGATAAATTACCTTATTAAAACCGAAATGCTTCTTTCTATCTTCAGTGATGACAAAATTGATTCCTTTGATGAATTGGTTAATAGTTTTTTCAATGAATACCGTCAATTTAAAACTGATATTCAGGATTCTTACCAGGAGTGGTTTATAGAACGAAGCGGATCAGTCAAATTCTATAATGATGATTTTATATCATTGGCATTTTCCGAGTACACTTATCTTGGCGGCGCACATCCAAATAGTTATACTGTGTTTACTGTCTTAGATTTGAAGAGCGGGGATAAGATTACTCAGGAAGAAAATTTTATTCAAGGTTACAAACCGATCCTTAATGAAATTGCAGAAAAAGAATTCAGAAAATTGAAAGAGCTTGGAGAATATGAAAATTTAGATGAGGCAGGATTCTGGTTTGAAGATAACAGGTTTAGCTTAAATGATAATTTTGCAATCAGTGATGAAGGTTTAACTTTTTACTATAACAATTATGAAATAACCGCGTATGCTTACGGACCCACAGAATTAATAATACCGCTTGCAAAAATAAGTCAGTTAATAAAAGATGGTGGAATTTTAGCAGAGTTCATGAAACAGTAACCAGCACAAATTTATAACCTGGTTAAATCACTTTTCTAATCAATAACCTAACTAATTAAAAAGGAAAAAATATGAGAAAAATTACATTCATTTTACTAATACTGTTTGCAGCCCAATTTGTTTTTGCGCAGGAGGGAAACGAAGAAAAGAAAGATACACTTTGGACACCTAAAGGTGTTGTTGGAATAAATTTATCCCAAGTGTCTTTTTCAAATTGGAGCCAGGGCGGTGAAAATACATTGGCTTATACTTTTTTCACACTTTTTGGATTGGATTATATCGGTGATCCCTGGAAATGGAAAAATTCACTAAAATTTGCTTACGGACGTACGAAATTCGGTGACCAGGGTTACCGAACAAATGATAATGAAATATTTTTTGAAAGCACTTTAATTCACAATGTAGGTTGGGCTGTAAGCCCTTATGCAGGAATTACGGCGCGTACTCCTGTAAGCAAAGGGTTTAATTACGAAGTTACTCCTGAAGTTCAGATTGTAGATTTCTTAGATCCGTTTAACCTTACAGAAGCAATTGGTTTTATTTATGATCAAATCCCTAATTTTTCAACCCGATTGGGTGTGGGAATGAAACAAACCTGGGCAGATCAGTTTGCAGCAACTTATTCTGATGATCCTGATACTCCAAATGAAATAGAAAAATTCAGAAATGAAACAGGTATTGAATCTGTTACCGAATACACGATTGATTTTTTAGAAAACATGAACTTTTATACTTACTTAAGATTATTTGGAAGATTTGAAGACCTGAGTGTTTGGGATGTTAGATGGGATAATCTTATAACAGCAAAAGTAAATGATTATGTTAGCGTAAGCTTAAATGTTTTAGTAATTTACGATGTAAATGAATCATTAAAGACCCAGCTTAAAGAAGCTCTTCAACTGGGAATATCTTACACACTTTTTTAACAGATTAAATTAAATGATTTGCCCTGTTTGTAAAGAATCAATGGTAATTTTAGAACTCAGCGAAATTGAAATAGATTATTGCACAGGATGCAATGGTATTTGGCTGGACAGTGGTGAGTTGGAACTTCTCCTGGAAGATACCGAAGAAAGAGCAAAACTATTAACCACTTTAACCACCGATCTGGTTCATAAAGAAAAACCGTATCAATGCCCAATTTGCAATAAGAAAATGGAGAAGGTTTACGTTGGTGAAAATAAAAATGTACTTATAGATAGATGTATAAAAGGACATGGTTTGTGGTTTGATAAAGGAGAACTAAAAGCTGTGCTTGAGCTGAGTGCGGATGAAGATAACAAAGTACTTAATCTTTTAAAAGAAATGTTTGAAAATAAATTATCATCAAATTAAAATGGAGAAATAAATGACTGCAGTAATAATTGTTCTTGCATTAATAGCAGCTGTTGTTCTGTTTGTAGTTTCTATTTACAACTCGCTAATTAAATTAAGAAACCAGGTTAAAAATGCCTGGTCTCAAATAGATGTTCAGCTAAAAAGGCGGCACGACCTTATACCAAACCTTATTGAAACGGTAAAAGGTTATATGGATCACGAAAGAGATACGCTGGAGAACATTACCAAAGCACGCAGCCAGGCAGTAACAGCTGAAGGTATTGGCGATAAAGCGAAAGCTGAAGGTGAACTCACCCAGGCTTTGGGCAAGTTTAATCTTGTGGTTGAAAACTATCCTGACTTGAAAGCAAACCAGAATTTTCTTTCACTTCAGGAAGAACTCACATCTACCGAAAATAAAATTTCTTTTTCACGCCAGAGTTACAACGACCAGGTGCTTTTTTATAATAATAAAATTCAGATGTTTCCTTCCAACATAATAGCCGGAATGTTCAAGTTCATTGAGGAAGAATTCTTCGAAATTGAGGATGAAAAAGAGAGAGAAGTTCCAAAAGTTGGCTTCGGAAAAAACTGATAAAATATTATTTGAAATTAAGAGCAATTAAAAGATGTGGGAATTAATCCGCGCCAATAAGCGTAAGTCTGTTTTTCTTTTTATAACAATGGGCTTAATTTTATTACTTCTTGGTTTTGTTGTTGGAAGTGTATATATCGATGGGGGAGGTGTGTTTGGAGTTGTAATTGCTCTCATAATTTGGGGAATCCTTTCGCTGGTAAGCTACACAAGCGGTAGTAAAATTTTGCTTGCTGTAAGTGGTGCCAAAGAAGTTACGAATGATGTTCATCCGCAGTTGTTTAATATTGTTGAAGAGATGAAGATAGCTTCTAACTTTCCGCATATGCCAAAAATATATATCATTAATAGCGCTGCACCAAATGCGTTTGCAACAGGAGTTAAACCTGAAAAAACAGCAATTGCAGTTACTGCCGGTTTGCTTGCAAGGTTAAACAGGGATGAGCTACAGGGAGTAGTTGCCCATGAAATGTCACACATTGTAAATCGTGATGTTTTATTTATGACAATTGCAGGTATGATGCTTGGAAGCATTGTGCTTATCTCCCAGATATTTTTAAGAAGTTTATGGTTCGGTGGAGGTGGAAGATACAGTTCAAAATCTTCAAAGAGCAGTGGGCAGGCACAATTAATATTTATGGTTATTGCAATTGCTTTCGCCATACTTGGTCCTATTATGGCACAGCTTCTTTACTTTGCAATCTCAAGAAAAAGAGAATATCTGGCAGATGCTTCGGCTGTAAGATTTACAAGATATCCTGAAGGACTTGCATCAGCGTTAGAAAAGATTTCTAATTCTACGGAAGAACTTAAATCAGCCAACAAGGTTACAGCGCCAATGTATATTGCCAATCCTTTAAAGAAAAAGGGTAGAAAACTTTCCGATCTATCCAGCACCCATCCACCAATTTCTGAAAGAGTTAGAATATTAAGAGGCATTGGTCATGGAGCAAACTTTATTGATTATCAAAATGCGTTTAATACTGTAAAAGGAAGTAAACAAAATATTATTCCGGCAACTGCTTTAACAGAATCTTCGCCTATAAATTTAAGAGAAGCAGGCGTTATTCCTTTAGTTGGCTTGAATAAAAAGCAAACGCAAAGGGATATGGGAGATATTATGATGAAGGTAAATAATTATTCCTTTATTAATTGCACCTGCGGATTAAAAATTAAAATTCCCCCGGAATTTAAAAAGAACTCTTTATTTTGTCCTCGCTGCGGCAAAGAGCATAGCGTAAAGAATTAGGAAAATGAATGAGTGGTTTGAAACATAAAATTGTTTCTTTAGCATTTCTTTTTTATTTCTTTATCAACTATTCTAATTACTGCTTTGCGCAAATCACTTCAGTAAATGAATTTCAATTCATTTCTCCAATTCCCAACTCATCATTAAATCAACCTGGAAGTACTATCATCATAAGAGATGGAAGATTGATTGATGAATCCACATTGGATAGCCAGAAAATTATTGTAGAAGGTACAAAAAGTGGGAAACATAGCGGAGATCTTATTCTTGCTAGGGATTCCAAAACATTAATATTTAATCCTGCAATTCCTTTCGAACTAGGTGAGGAAGTCTTTGTAAAATTATTAAGCAAATTAAAAACTAGAGAGGGAACAGAATTACCTTCAATCCAGTTTTCATTCAAAATAAGTGATAGAATAATCGATGAGAATTCCTCACATCTTAAAGATAAATTTGAGTATAGTGGAAAAATAATAAATGAAATAAACGTTAAGAATGATTCTGAATTTCTTTCAGACGATGATAATTTACCGGAAGATTTTCCTAGAGTTACAGTTACCGTTATAGATAATCCTTCCCCCGGATTCATTTTTATGGCTCCGTATTCATTATATCCCACCGAAGCATTTAGTTATTTACTAATAGTAGATAACAACGGAGTGCCTGTTTATTTTTTAAGAGTTCCAAGTTTCACAGCTGATTTTAAAGTTCAACACAACGGCTCATTAACATATTATGATTATGGTTCATTTAAGTTTTTTGAATTAGATTCTTCTTACGCTGTAATTGATTCCTTCGCTTGTGGGAATGGTTAT
>CBEPPX010000149.1:0-5399 GCA_965511205.1 uncultured Ignavibacteriales bacterium
TTAAAACTTTCTGCGAATATTTTTCCTCCTATAGATTCTAAAACAATGTTTAGTTCTTTCCCGTTTAATGCCGTCTTCAACTGCTCTTTAAAATCATCACCTCTCACAATCACTTTGTCGTAACCTTCCGCTTTCAGAAAGTTTACCTTTGTACTGCTGCCAACAGTTCCGATTGTGTAAGCATTAAACTTTTTTGCAATTCGATTGGCATAAATACCTACACCACCAGCAGCACTCTGAATAAGAACAGTATCATTTTCTTTGAGGTTACCAAGTTGCAACAAAGCATAGTATGCCGTTAATGACTGAACAATAAACGCTGCACCCTCACTAAATGACCAGTCGCCCGGCAGTTTCTGCACATATCTGTAATCTATATTAAGGTGAGAAGCGTAAGCGCCGAATCTTATGGTTCCCATTACTTTATCACCAATTTCTAATTCCGTTACATTTTTCCCTTTCTTATAAATCTTACCGGAATATTCCAACCCGGGAATAAAGCTTCCTTTTGGTGTTGCACTGTATAATCCCTGCAAAGCAAAAAGATCGGCAAAATTTAATCCGATAGCTTTTACTTCTATGGTAACTTCATCATCTGTCGGATCAGGAAGTTCTTCTTCAATTAATTCTAGATTACTGAGTGAACCGGTTTTATTAATTCTATATGCTTTTCTTACCATTCTTCACTTACTCTTTGGAATAATTTCTTTTACTTGCTAAGTTTATTCATTCAAAAATTAATATCAAAAAATTGGAACAATAAAAATGAAATTCAAAATAATATTACTTACAATATTAATCCAAATTTTTCTTTTTGTACCTGTTTCCTTTTCACAGCAGGTTTACGGATTAAACCTCGATACAGTTAAAGCACAAAGATTTGATATGGGCAAAATGTGGACGTTCGAAAATCCACCACTTGATTATTTTGAAAGGGAATATAATTTTACACCAACAAATGAATGGCTTGAAAAGGTTAGAAAATCAGCACTTCGTTTTGGGAATGGCTGTTCCGCTTCTTTCATTTCGGCTGATGGTTTGATTATGACTAACCATCATTGTGTACGAGGGAGATTAAGCGGGTTGAATGAAGAAGGAGAGGATTTGCTGGGCAATGGATTTTTTGCTGAATCACTTGAGGATGAAAGAGTAATGGAAGGATTGTTTGTAGACCAGTTAATGATAATCAAGGATGTAACTGATGATATTCTAAAGGCAATGGTTGGAGGTGATTCTGATTCACTAAAAGCAGCATTGCGTGATGAAAAAATTGAAGATTTGAAAACCGGAGCTAGTGAAGAAAATCCTGATCTCAATTTCCAGATGAAATCCCTTTACGAAGGAGGAAACTTTTCTCTCTATGGTTATAAAAGGTACAATGATATAAGATTAGTTTTTGTTCCCGAACTTTGGGTTGCAAAACTTGGAGGTGATTATGATAATTTTACTTACCCGCGTTACGGATTAGATTGTGCTTTTCTTCGTGCATATGATGAAGATGGAAACCCATTAAAAACCGATTACTATTTTAACTGGAGCAGTAAAGGAATTACAGAAGACCAACCGGTTTTCGTTGTAGGTAATCCAGGAAGTACAGACCGGATTCACACAACAGCACAAATAGAATACGCGCGCGATGTACGTTATCCTATGCTTACAAAAATGTTAAAAGATCTTTATAAAATATATTATGAATTAGTAATGGAGGATGAAGCTAAGGATACGAGACTTATTGCGCGGCTATATTCAATTGGGAATAGCTTAAAAGTTTATGAGGGTACTTACAAAGCTCTTCTCGATCCGGTTTTGATGGCGAGAAAGAAAGACTTTGAAAATAATTTTAAGAATGCTGTACAATCCAATACTGAACTGAATGAAAAGTACGGTAACGCATGGAAAGAAATTGAAGCTACCAGAACAGAAGCAGCAATGATTGGCAAGAAGAGTTTTGCATATAATTTAAGTTCGTTCTACTCACCTGATTATTTTTTCATTGCAGAAGACCTTGTTGAACTTGCTGAGCAGTTAAAATTACAGGAAGATGAACGCATTGAAATTTATAAGGAAGAAAGCCTGGAAAAAACAATCAATAATATTTTTCCGGATGATTTTGATAGTAATCTGCAAAATAAATTATTGTTAGTTCAGATAAACATATTAACTGAAAATCTTAGTAAGGATGATGAACTTCTGCAGAAAATGTTGGATGGCAAAACAGGGAAGGATGCAGCAGATTATTTATTAGCTAAATCAAAAATAACTTCAAAGGAAGAAGTTATTGCCCTCGCAAATCAAGGAAGTGATGCAATACTAAATTCGAATGATCCGTTTATCTATTTTATAATGCACACAAAAGATAAACTGGAGATTATGCAGGAGCAAAACAAGACTTTACGTGAGAATGATGCCATTAATAACCAGCTGCTTGGTGAAGCGTTATACGCAGTTTATGGCGATGCCATACCACCGGATGCCACTTTTAGCCTAAGAATTGCAGATGGTATAGTAAAAGGTTATGATTATAACGGAACCCGTGCACCTTACAAAACAACATTTTACGGTTCGCTGGATAGATATTATTCTTTTGATAGAAAGTTTCCGTTCAACCTGCCAGATTATTGGAGAAATCTGTCCGAAGAATTCGATCCTTCTGTTACGCTTAATTTTGTTAGTACTAATGATATAATCGGTGGAAACTCTGGCAGCCCGGTTATAAATACTGATGCAGAAATTGTAGGTCTTGCATTCGATGGAAATATCGAGAGCTTGCCAAACAAGTATATCTACACAACGGAAGCTAACAGAACTGTTAGTGTTAGTGCAGAAGGAATGATTGAAGCAATTCGTGATCTGTATAAAACAACAAGATTAAGTGATGAAATACTGAATGGTTATATTGTTGAGTAATTACTCATCAACTTTTATAACTCTCCCAACTTTAGCTGCTTCGTTAAAAAGTTGTTCGGTTAGAATAATATCATCTGTAATTTCAATTCCTGCTTGCTTTAAACCTTTTGCAAGCCAGGTGTTACAAGTATTAAAGAGATGATATTCACCTTTAGCTTTGAAGAAAATTATTCTACCTAAACCTTTTGTACTCAGTATTTCATGTTCTCCGTCATTATCCCGCCACACTGTGCTGTTTATATATGAACATAAAGTATCAAGTTGATTTTTAGAGATTGTAAACTCAACCACTATTTCGGAAAGATCAAAATAATTCTGCTTTGGTATTCCTATCCCTTCTACACGAAGTGTGCTGGGTGTTGCGTAAAATAATGCTTTGTACGCAAGACCCGAATCAAAACCAGGATGCTGGTAAAATTCTTCATCACCCCAGCCGATATCAATCAAGATTGCATCGTTAAAAAGTTCTACTTCATGAAAAATTGTAGTATCAATATCATCTTTATGGATAACCACAGCAGTATGCCAATATTGCTTAATTAAGTATATTTGGTGAGATGAGTAATTATTTTGAACCTGGTTATCACTCACCTGTAAAGACGGAGAAGTATGGAGAAAAAAGAAAATTACCGGGAAGATTACAAAGTTGTTCATCAGAAAATTAATAGACTTTACTTTTCTTTAAACATACGAGGAAATAAAATGAAAATCTTATCCTCAATTTCAATTTTTATTATTAGCTGCTTTTTCATTTCTTTTTATTCATTTCACTCATTTGCCCAAACAGAAAACGAATTGTATACAATTGTAATCCATGGAGGTGCGGGTTACATGTCTCCCGAAATATCAGATGAAGGTAAAAGTGCATATCTTCAATCGCTGCAACATGCTTTGGAAATTGGTCAAACGATATTAAAATCAGGTGGTACTAGTTTAGATGCAGTTGAGCAGGTCATTCGATTTTTAGAAGATGATTCACTTTTTAATGCGGGCAAGGGGGCTGTTTTCACAGCAGCTGGTGTTAATGAAATGGATGCATCGATTATGAACGGCAAAGATTTATCTTCAGGGGCAGTTACAGGTGTTACTATTATAAAAAATCCAATTTCCCTTGCAAGGTTGGTGATGGAAAAAACAAATCACGTTTTACTTTCCGGGCAGGGAGCTGATGATTTTGGGAAAAAGATGGGAGTTGATATAGTTGATTCCGATTATTTCAGGGTAGATGCAAGATACCGGAGTTGGAAGAAGAAGATGGAAAAAGAAATTAAAGGTACTGTTGGTTGTGTTGCCCTGGATAAATACGGTAGCATTGCTGCTGCTACATCTACAGGAGGATTAACAGGAAAGATGCCCGGCAGAGTTGGCGATTCACCTTTAATTAGTGCAGGTACGTATGCTGATAACAAGACATGCGGCGTTTCGGGTACAGGAACCGGAGAACTTTTTATAAAATATACCATAGCTTACAGGGTTTCCGCTTTAATGGAATTTAAAGGTTACTCGCTCACGCAAGCTGCTGAAGAGGTTGTTTTTGATGTCCTGCCGGAAGGATCAGGCGGAATAATTGCAGTTGATAAGGAGGGTAATTATGAATTTACTTTTAATACCCCAAGTATGTTAAGAGGAGTTGCAAATTCCGATGGAGTTTTTGAAGTCGCCATTTGGAAATAAATAATTATCTGAAGGAAAAATGATGAGACCAAATCCGGGAGACTACGATCCTTATTTTGAACGATATATTAAACTGGTAGAAGATGATAATATTATCAAAATACTTTATGAGCAGAATAAAACAACCCGTGAAAAGATTAAATCTATCTCTGATTATAAAGGGAATTACCGTTATGCTGACGGCAAGTGGACGATTAAAGAAGTTGTAGGGCACATCTTAGATTCTGAGAGAATTCTTGCATACCGCGCACTAAGTTTGGCTCGTGGCGAAAAAAAATCTTTACCCGGCTTTGATCATAATGATTATGTAAGGGAAGGAAATTTTAACCGTAGGGAATTGTTAGAATTAAGTTTTGAATTTAAGCTGCTTCGTGAATCAAATCTTCTCATGTTTAAAAATTTTTCAGAAGAAATGCTTTGTAAAAAAGGTCTTGCCAATGAAGCATCTGTAACTGTGCTTGCCTTGCTTTACATAATTGCAGGACACGAAAAGCATCACTTAAATGTGCTGGAAGAAAAATACTTAAATAAATAAGCTAAAATATTTTGTTTATTTCATTAATTATTTTTCCGGTAGCGCCTATATTTTTCCGCACGTAGTCGTAAGCAATTTTTCCCCTGGCTGTTTTAAGTTCTTCATTAGAAAAAAGCGATCTTATTCTTCTGTAAGCTTCTTTTTTATCCTTTACAAGCATTCCACCCTTGGTTTCTAAAAGCTGCTTAGCTTCCTGCGAATTATCGATCTTCGGTCCGAATAAAACTGGAATACCGTACACTGCAGCTTCTAAAACATTATGAATATTCTGCTTGAAACTTCC
>CBEPPX010000150.1:0-5394 GCA_965511205.1 uncultured Ignavibacteriales bacterium
TTTTACGGGGAAACATTATGGGACCGGTTCAATGGGCTGGAGCGTTTCTATTACTATTCAGCATATTAAGAGTTACTAAGTTTCCTTCTATTATGACTAAAGCCAAGGATTAGCTTTCTAAAATGTCTGAAAAAGGAGTTTCCTTACCTGTTTATCATTAGGAGATGTTTTATGCTGGCCATATTTAATTAAGTATAATTAATTGTGAAAGTCATTGCGAGTTTCAAATTCCCTCGCAATAACTTTCTACTAATGTTGGTTATCCTTCGCCTTCTTCTTTCTTACTCCACGGCGGAGTTACACCATTCATTCTTGCATAAGCAATGCCCTGTCCAAGATGTTCATGCATATGATTAAGGAGTGCTGTCATAAAAGAGCCGCGACTCATTTCTCCAAAAGGTGTTTTAACTATTTCACCGAGTTGTTCTTCAGTTACATCTGCAGCATACTTTTTCACAACTTTAAAAGATTCCTTTAACATTTCCGCTATCTTATCTTTGTCTGTGATACTTTCATCCATCTCTCCTTCTGGCATTTCAAAGCCCATCTTACTTGCAAGGAAGTAGTTTGCTCCCGCAACGTGAAGATATATCTGGGCGCAGGATCTTACACCTTCTGCAGGACTCCAGCCCATTTGATCCTGTGCCATTGCACCTTCAAGCTGTAATAATCTGCCTTCAATAAAATCCAGATGGCCAAGATATTCCTGAACAAATACCGGCTGGCTTGGTGGATTAGTTGCAGAAGCTGGCTTGATTATCACCAGCAAAAGCGCTGCAATAATTAATGGGGAAAAAATTGAATTGAACTTGCGCATAGCGCCTCCTATAAGCTATTGATAAAATAAATAGTAAAGTTAATTGACTTTGAATATATAAAATTAAGTTTTCTCTTGTCAACTTGATTTTCATTTTTATGTGTGATGTAGATCATCTTCATTCAAATCTATCATTTTTCTTTTTCGCAAGTAGGCATCGGTTTTGATTTATTATAGCCTCTTTATTTAAAATTAATATCAGGCTTCGTGTTCTGTAGTCACCCTTGTTTTAATAAAATATTGATGGGGAAAAGTGATCTTTAATAGTTGGCTATTACCACAAAAACTGTTTAACTTTACGCTCAATATCAAGCTACGTTAATGATAAGAAGAATTTTTAATGATAGAGTTATATTATTGTACTTCTAAAAACTGCAAATCAAAACAACATATAAACAAAATTTAATTCCCCTTAATAAAAGTATTTACCAGGAGGTATAATGTTTAAAGGTCATCCGAAAGGATTGTATGTTCTCTTTTTTACCGAGATGTGGGAGCGGTTCGGATTTTATACGATGCTTGCCATTTTTGTTTATTATATGCAGGAAAATTTCCACTGGGATGCCACTACCGCAACTAACGTGTATGGTATTTTCCTTGCGGGTGTTTATATCACTCCCATTATCGGCGGCTGGCTAGCTGATAATGTGCTTGGCTATGGAAAAACAATTACAATCGGTGCAATTGTAATGGGAATTGGTTATCTGATGATGGCTGTACCTACAAGTTCCCCTCTTCAATTATATATTGCATTAGTTGTTGTTTGCATTGGAAACGGATTATTCAAAGCTAACATATCTGTACTTGTGGGAAATCTTTATGCACATTCACAGGGATCTCTTAAAGATGCGGGATATAATATTTTTTATATGGGAATAAACATTGGCGCTTTTTATGCACCAATGGCGGCATCCGGTATCAAACGCTTTGTAATGGAAAACTTTAACGTAACGCTTGCTGAAGGTTATAATGCCGGGTTTGCTGTTGCAGCAGGGGGAATGGTCATTTCTCTTTTGATCTTCCTAATCTTTAAAAAATATTATGCAAATGCAGATTATCGGGCAAAAGAAAAAGAAAATGCTGATGTTGATGTTGTGCTTACAAAATCTCAGGAAAAAGAGAGAATTATTGCCCTGTTGACAATTTTTGCAATTGTTATTTTCTTCTGGATGGCTTTTCACCAGAACGGTTCGGCGCTCTCATTATTTGCAAGAGATTATACTGATGTCTTTGTCGGCAAATTTACATATCTCCTTTTCGATGTTATTGGTTTGCATGCAATTCTATTCGTGTTACTTGGCGGATCTGCTGCATTTGTATCTAAATCGACAAAAGCAAAGGGAATAGGTGCTCTGTTCGCAGCAATTGGTCTTATTGTTATAATTATTAAGTTAAATACATTGGGTGGTCAGAACGAAATTGCGCCCGAACAATTTCAATCATTCAACCCAATGTTCATTGTTCTTCTTACACCTATTATGGTAGGCTGGTTTGGCTATTTAAATAAAAAGGGAAGAGAGCCATCTTCGCCGGCAAAAATTGGAATTGGTATGATAATTACCGGGTTAGCTTATATAATAATGGTTATTGCAGTTACGAGTTTACCATCAATGCTTTCGCTTGATGGTGGCAGCTCTTCAATAACGGTATCTGCATATTGGTTAATGGGTACATATTTTACTTTAACAATTGCGGAGTTGCACTTAAGCCCAATGGGTCTTTCTTTCGTGTCTAAAGTTTCGCCGCCAAAAATGAAGGGATTAATGATGGGGGGATGGTTTGGGGCAACAGCCATCGGAAATTATCTTTCAGGTTTTGTAGGAAGATTCTATCAAAATTGGGAACTCTGGCAATTTTTCTTGCTGCTGGTTATTACTTCATTCTTCGCAGCATTAATTCTTCGAATGTTTCTTAAGAAGCTTAAACACGCAACTGAATAAAATTATCAACCCCGCCCTTGCGGGGTTTTTATTTCTTGTGAATCCTTTTTGTTCTTTGATAATCAAACTATTTTACGGAAAAATTTATTTGGGAATTATACTCTGTGCAGATATTATTATACACAATTATTGCGGTTGTTTTATTCTTCATTATTAAGAAGGCATTGCTAATAAGATCTATTAAGCATTATTCCCCGGTTGATGCATCGCAAAAACTAAAGAGGGGAAACAACACGGTGCTGCTTGATGTGCGGACATCTTTAGAAAGAAAAAAGAGTCGTATTAAAGGTTCGTTTCATATTCCGCTTCCGGAAATAAACAGCAAAGCAGCAGAGTTGAAGAAGTTTAAGGATAAAGAGATTATTTGCTATTGCAGAACGGGCAGCAGGAGTCTTAACGCAGCATCAAAATTAAAGAAACATGGTTTTACTGTTGCAAACCTTAGGGGTGGAATGATGCAATGGAATGCCGTAGGATTAAGATGATAAAGAAAGTTGCTAAGCTTATATTACCAATAATAATAGGTGCCCTGGGTGGCTATCTTTACTATTATTTTATTGGTTGCAATAACGGCTGTGCAATAACTGACAGCCCCGTTAATAGTACTGCTTATGGTTCTGTTATAGGTGCACTATTTACAAATTGGAAATCAGGATTTAAATCATTAAAAAATAATGAGGAGGAAAAATGAAAAAGAACATGGGAACGATTGATCGTGTTGTGAGATTTTTAGTTGCAGTGCTTATCGCAATTCTTTACTTCACAGATCAAATTAGTGGTATTGCAGCAATTATACTTGGTTTTTTTGCTGTTGTATTTTTAATAACAAGTTTTATGAGCTCTTGCCCGTTATACATGCCATTCAAATTTTCAACAACTAAAAAAAACAATAAAAGTTAACTAAAGTATAAAGGTGAAGTTATGCAATATGGTTTTTCAAAAACAGTAGATTTACCATTTGAACAGACAATTGAAAAGGTAACTGAAGAACTAAAAAAAGAAGGGTTCGGGGTTTTAACAACCATCGATGTAAAAGATACCCTAAAGAAAAAAATTGATGTTGATTTTAAAAAGTACACAATACTCGGTGCATGCAATCCACCCATAGCACATAAAGCACTTCAAATAGAAGAAGAGCTTGGATTGCTTTTACCCTGCAACGTAATTGTATACGAAAAAGATGATGAAATAAAAGTTTCTATGTTCGATCCTATGTTGATGACGAACGTTATAGACAACGAACAGATGGAACCCATAGCTAAAGAAATAAAAGAAAAATTACAGCGTGTACTCGCTGAAGTATAAAAAAAGAAAGGTAAACTGTAATGGCAGAGCATTTAACCAAACAAACATTCCAGGAAAAAATATTTAATTACGAAAAAAGCCAGGAATGGAAATATGAAGGGGATCTACCCGCAGTAGTTGATTTCTGGGCTCCATGGTGTGGTCCTTGTAAAATGGTAGGACCAGTAATAGATGAGCTTTCTAAAGAGTATGAAGGTAAAGTAAACTTCTATAAAGTGAATACAGACGAAGAGCAGGAGCTTGGCGGTGTATTCGGAATTAAAAGTATTCCTTCCTTGCTTTTTATTCCAAAAGAAGGTCAGCCCAAAATGGCAGTTGGCGCAGTTCCTAAAGAATCTATGAAAGAAACAATCGAAAAAGAGTTTTTTACAAAAGAAACTGTTTAATCATTTAAATGCGGGAGAAATCCCGCATCTTTTTTATTTTGTTTAAAGAAAAAATATTGCGGTCTTAAAAGCTTTGCATAGTTTAAAGGATTTTTCATCAGCCCGCTGTATTTTATCTCTCCCGCTATAACATCTGCAAGCAATTCACTTAACCTTTTACCGTAATGCTTAAATACAAACCTTCTTATGTAAGGTGAACCATGTACAAACCAGGCAAGTAACCTGGCATATTTCAATTCTGCAAATAGTGGTTTTAAACTCTTCAAATAAATTTCTTCAACTTTTTGGTGATCTTTGCACCAGTCAAGTATGGCTTTTGCTGCAAGCTGTCCGCTTTCAATTGCATAACTTATTCCTTCAGTAGTAATAGGATCAGCTAAGCCAATAGCATCGCCGGTTAATAATATTCTTTTAAAAACCGGTTTTAATCGGAAAGGGTTAATGGGAATAATATGTCCATGTTTTTCAATGTTTGATACATCTTTTAAACCCAGCATTGCAAAATATTTTTCCAGATAATCATTAAGATTTACCTTGAGTTTTTTCATTGAAGCAATGCCAACAGAAAGGTGATTCTTTTTAGGGAAGACCCATGCATAACCGTGAGGAATAAACCCGAAATCAAACCGGGTTGAATTTTTAGAGTAATCAAACTCATCATCCGGCAAAGAAACTTCGCACTCAATAGCAGGAACCCTAAAATAATTTTTATTCATCCCGGAGATTTTTGCAGAAATACCGGAAGCACCATCGGCACCAATTACAAAATCAGCATTAAAGGTAGTGCTGCCGGTTACAACCTCTACATCCTTGTCATTACAATCTACACTTGTTACTTTAACAACATCGTTAACTTTTGCCCCCTTCTTAACTGCTTCCGAAATTATCAAATTATCCAGGTCAGCCCTCATCATCATGGTTATTACCGGTTTTTCTCTTGTCACTT
>CBEPPX010000151.1:0-5392 GCA_965511205.1 uncultured Ignavibacteriales bacterium
AGTTATTATTGCCGGTGCAAGTGCATATTCCCGCGAATGGGATTATAAATCACTACGGGAAATTGCCGATTCTGTTGGTGCATTTCTAATGTGCGATATGGCTCATCCTGCTGGTTTGATTGCAAAAGGATTATTGGATAACCCGCTTCCTTATTGTGATGTTGTAACTTCAACTACACATAAAACCTTACGCGGACCACGCGGAGGTATAATCCTGATGAACGAAGATAGAGAAAATCCATGGGGATTAACTCCACCAAAAGGTGATAGAATTAAAATGATGTCTGAGCTTTTTGACAGTTCTGTAATGCCTGGAATACAGGGAGGACCGTTAATGCATATCATTATGGCAAAAGCTGTTGCCTTTGGTGAGGTGCTAACCGATTCATTTAAAACTTATGCAGAGCAGGTCATCAAAAATGCAAAAGCTCTTGCAGATGCATTGATTAAATATGATTTTGATGTTGTTTCCGGAGGTACAGATAATCACTTGATGCTTATAGATTTAACAAACAAAGAGATATCAGGTAAAAAAGCTGAAATTGCCATTGAAAAAGCCGGAATTACTGTTAATAAAAACATGGTTCCATTCGATACTAAGAGTCCTTTTGTTACTAGCGGAATAAGAGTTGGAACACCAGCAGTAACAACCCGTGGAATGAAAGAAACTGAAATGAGAAAGATTGCGGAAATAATAAACTCTGCAATAATTAATCATGAAGATGATTCGAAGCTGGAATCTTTTACTGAAGAAGTTAAGCAGCTCTGCTCCAGGTTTCCACTTTACAAAGAATTAGCATAAAGTATAAATATATTTAGTTATGCCTGCCGAAGAATTAAATCAACCTGTTAAAGAAGAACAGGATAACGTTGAAGTTGAAATGTCTTTCCTCGATCATCTTGAGGAATTGAGATGGCGATTGATTTATGCTATAATTGGAATTGTAATTGGATCCATTGCAGCCTGGATTTTTATCGAACCGCTGGTTGAACTCGTACTACTTAAACCTGCAAGAGATTCCGGAGCCGTTCTTCAAAATTTAAGACCATTCGGGCAGTTATTTCTTTTCGTACAGGTATCCATAGTTGTAGGAATTGTTGCTACACTGCCTAATCTTTTTTACCAACTATGGAAATTTATTTCGCCCGCACTTAAAAAGAATGAAAAAAAATATATTTTTTCAATTGTAACTTTTTCGACTCTTTGTTTTCTTGCCGGAATTGCATTTGCATATTTTGTTATGCTTCCATTAGCATTAAAATTTGCAACAGAATTCGGTACAGAAGCAATAAAAAATGAATTTGCAATAAATGAATATATGTCAATCATAATAAGCGTAATGCTTGCTGCTGGATTTGTTTTTGAACTACCAA
Source organism: uncultured Ignavibacteriales bacterium (assembly GCA_965511205.1). Lineage (GTDB taxonomy): Bacteria > Bacteroidota > Ignavibacteria > Ignavibacteriales > Ignavibacteriaceae > JAZGGS01. The sequence goes on from CBEPPX010000151.1 coordinate 1,375, forward strand.
TGATATCTTTCTTTTTAACAAAGCTTGGAATTTTAACTCCTGCTTATATGAGAAAATACCGAAGGCATGCTATTGTTGTGATATTGATTTTAGCCGCGTTCCTAACACCCGGAGCCGATCCTGTATCGCAGGTCGTACTTGCAGTTCCATTGGTTCTCTTATACGAAATAAGTATATTAATTTCAAAAATATCAGTAAAGAAAAGTTGATTAAGGAACCCCTAAAGCAAATAAGCCAGCCAATTAAACCCGAATTAGAAAAGTTCAACGAGTTGTTTAAACAATCATTGAAATCGAAAGTTGGGCTTGTTGATATGGTTGCCAAATACATCATCCGCCAAAAGGGTAAAAAGATAAGACCTTTGCTGGTTCTCCTATCTGCAAAAATTGCAGGCGGAATTAGCGAAAGAACTTATCGTGGTGCAGTTTTAGTTGAACTTTTACACACAGCAACATTAGTTCACGATGATGTAGTTGATAATGCTGAAAAGAGAAGGGGAATGTGGTCCATCAACAAAGTGTTTAAAAATAAAATTGCTGTGTTAATGGGTGATTATCTGCTCTCCCGTGGTTTAATGATTGCAGTTGATGGTAAGGATTTTGATTTCCTTGGAGTTATAACAAATACCGTTAAACGAATGTCGGAAGGCGAGCTTCTTCAAATTCAGAAAACACGGAAACTGGATATTGATGAGGAAACTTACTTTAAAGTTATTTCAGATAAAACTGCTTCACTACTGGAGACCTGCTGCCACATAGGCGCTTTAAGCGGAACTAATAACAAAGAATACCATGAAGCTATGAGAAAGTTTGGACTAAATATGGGTATGGCTTTCCAGATAAGAGATGATATTTTAGATTACGAAGGTTCAACGGCTATGATTGGCAAACCCGTAGGCGGAGATATTAAAGAGAAGAAAATAACACTGCCATTAATTTACTCGCTTGACCAGGTTTCCGACGGGCAAGCTTCTGCTATACGAAAAATAATTAAGAATGGCAGGAAGAAAGAAAATGTTAAGCAGGTTATTGAATTTGTTAGAGAGCATAAAGGAATTAATTATGCAATAGAAACTGCAAGGGGATATACGGATAAGGCAAGAGAAGCACTTAAAGTATTACCGGATTCACAAAGTAAACTTGCACTTGAAGCACTTGTAGATTTTGTAATAGAGAGGAAGAATTAGGTAACAATTCTAGAACTGCATTGCTGCTAACCGTCCGCCCAAAACAGCAATGACTCATAAAAAACTACAGCAAATAATTATTAAAAATTTGTTTAACAGAACTACTTTACAAAGCAACATTACACGGAAGAACAAAACCAATATTTACAAAAAAATGCCAAATGCGAATTCGGCGTCCGGTTGATTTTTTTGTTAAGTATTCCTGATTTACGCTATGAAATTGTCAACAAAATAAATATCCAGATTTAAGGAGTGCTCTGTTATTTTAATGATGCATTAAAGGTAAAACAGTAAATTGCAAAAAACAAACTAATCCATTATACCAATTGATTCAATAAAATCTGGAGGAATATCTCCGTTTTTCCACCCTGCAATAGCAAAATAATATAAAGCTTCTCCTTCAATTGAAAACCTGTGACGGTACCGTTCTAAAATGAATATATCGAGATACTCCGAGAAAATAAGTTCACGTATAGTCTTGGAAAACCCTGTTTTATCACTTTTGTACAGGAATGTTTCCTTAATATTAAATCCAATCCATCCGTTATTATTTAAAAGATTAAATGCTTCAACAAATGCTTTTATTGGTATATCACCAAATCCTAAAGCAGCAACAGCTGTCAGGCAATCAAAAGACCAGGAAGACATTTCATCGCGTTGTTCTTTATTTAAATTACAAAAGTCATACACATAATAGGCATCATAGACAAAAGGCCTGTCTCGTATTGTTGCGTCATAGGCTTCTGGAATAATATCAACTCCGACTAATCTCGACACACCCTCTTTTTTTAAAACTTCCCCCATCATACCATTTCCAGCACCTAAATCAAGAACACGGAGTTCTGAAAAATTACTTTTCTGAGACTGAGCTACTGAAGATTTTAATATTGATGCAACCTTGTTTGGAGACTGGCATTTAAGGCGTTCATAAAATAATTGTTCATACAGGCCGGGGATTTTGTATATTTCACTGTAATCGTGAAAGCGTATTTTTCTTTTCCTTTCCGGTTCAAGTAAATAAAAAAAAGTCTCATCCTGAGCAAGATTATCTGCATCTGTTCGCGGAAACTGGATCCGATGTCTCTGTATCATATTTTCTTCTCTTTCTATATAATTAAATTATTGTTTCTTAAGAAATATAAACTTCAAAATTATTTATTCAAGAATTGTCTTATTTCATCAAAAGATTTCTTTCCTTTAAAAAGATTTCAGCGACTTTCTCGGGAGAAACCTTCTCTACATCTACTTTATAATTAAGCTCACGCATTACATTATCGCTAATCAGCCCTATTAACTTTTTTAGCGCATCTTCTACTTCAGGAAACTTGCGCAACAATTCTTTTCTCACAACAATCATGGCCTCATAAGGCGGAAAAAATTGAAGATCATCATCAAGTGTCCTCAAGCCATATGCAGCAATTCTGCCATCGGTAGAGAAAGCGCAAATTACGTCAATCTCTCCATTTGCAACCGCTTTATACATGAGTTCCGGTGACATATCACGAACTTGTCGAAAATGTAGATTATAAGCAGCAGCCAACCCTTTCAGCCCATCTTCACGCTCTATGAACTCTGAAGTAAACCCGGCCTCGAGAGATGAAGCAACTTGGGCTAAATCACTAACTGTTCTCCAGCCATGTTTATCCGCTTTTTCTCCCGAAACAGTAAGCCTGTATGTATTATTAAAACCAAACGGCCTGAAAACAGTGCATCCATAATTTTTTTCATAGAGGGCTTTAACATAGTTAAATATATCTTTATTAGTCCAGCCAGGTTGAAGTTCAGATTTGAAAACAACTGAAAGCGATGTACCGGAATATTCAGGATAAAGATCAATTTCACCATTTTCCAATGCTTTCTGACAGATCACCGTGCCACCGAGATTGAAAATGCGCTCAACATATAAATCCGTATGATTTTCGATAATTTGCGCCATAATTTCCCCAAGTATAAACTGCTCTGTAAAGTTTTTTGAACCTATTCGAATGACTTTTTTGTATTGATTATTTGCAACTCCATTGCCGGCTTTTAGTGGAAAAACCAACACTCCAAAAAGCATAATAACAACCACTATGCTTCCGATTGCCCGCCATCTCAAATTTCTCTTTTTTCGTCCTGGACGAATGAACAATCCGACTGTTTCCATTACAAAGTCTAAAAACAAAGCCAGAACAGCAGCCGTACCGGCGCCAAGTAGAACAAGTGGCATTTGGTCGAGCGCTAATCCGCGGTTAATGAAATCTCCCAAACCTCCCGCACCAATAAAAGTAGATAATGTGGCAATCCCAACACAAATGGTTGTAGCAGTACGAATACCACTCATAATAACAGGTGCAGCCAAAGGCAGGTCGATCATCCACAAACGTTGATGTTTGGAAAATCCAATTCCATCAGCTGCCTCCAATACATCCGAAGGCAGCTCACGCAAAGCAGTCAGTGTATTTTGGAAAATGGGGAGCAGTGCGTATAGCGTTAAAGCAACGATTGCCGGCAATTTCCCAATCCCTAAAAATGGAAGCAAAAATGCAAGCATGGCCAAACTCGGGATGGTTTGCATGATTCCTGTTGTCCCAAGTGCAAAGGCCTGGAAAACATGATGGTTTCTCGCCCATATTGCCAGGGGTAAAGCGATACAAACAGCAGATACCACTGGAATTGCGGTAAGATACAATAAGTGGTCAAATAATTTTAACTGCAAATCCGGCAACCTACCAGAGAATTCTATCAGTACATTTTGCATTCTAAAGAAACCTCAATTCTTTTTTTTACTATAAAGCGCAAGTTGCTGAGCAGGCTTTTCAAAAAGCTGTTTAACGAAAGGGGTTGCTGGAG
>CBEPPX010000152.1:0-5386 GCA_965511205.1 uncultured Ignavibacteriales bacterium
TTAAATTGATTTTATAACGGTTATTTGATAATTTTCACTTTCGAAATTATTGTCATACACAATCTTACAGTTCCAATCTTTTGATTTGTATTTTTCAAATAGTGAGTCCGGAATTTTTTAATCCCGGCGGAGCAAACCTTTCTTTCATTTTAAGTAGCTCATTTAATTTTTCCTATGACACGATTTAAAAGGAGTCTTTAATGGGATGGATATTAAATTTTGTTCAGTCCTCCATCGGCAGGAAGTTCGTAATGGCAGTTTCGGGAGTTGCCCTTATCCTATTCCTGCTGGTTCATCTTGGAGGTAATTTAACCTTATACATAGGCGAAGAAACCTTTAACGGTTATGTTGCCACGCTAGATATTGTTAAGCCGTTAATCAGAGTTGTAGAGGTTATTCTTGCTCTCGTGTTTATTTTCCATATTTACAACGGAATTAAATTGTGGTTTGAGAACAAAAAAGCTAACCCGATAAAATACAAGGTGAATGCTTCTTCCGAGAATAGTACATTCTCTTCTCGCTGGATGATATGGACAGGCGGTATTGTATTTATCTTCCTGGTAACTCATCTTTCCACACTTTGGTATGCTTTTAATTTTGGTAGTCATGGAGCAGATCATAGTTACTATAATATTGTAATGGAATGGTTTTCATATACATGGTATGTTTTGTTGTATGTTATAGCCATGATACTTCTCGGTTTCCATCTTAATCATGGATTCCAGAGTGCTTTTCAAACGTTTGGCTGGACGCATAAAAAATATACACCTTTTATTGAAAAGCTTGGAACTCTTTATGCAATTGTGATGGCTCTTGGTTTCGCCTCATTTCCTATATACTTTTTTATATCTTCGCTGGGAGGTAAGTAATGATAAGTTTAGATTCTAAAATACCCGAAGGACCCATTGCTGATAAATGGACCAATCATAAGTTTAATATGAAGCTGGTTAACCCGGCTAATAAAAGAAAATTCGATATAATTGTTGTGGGAACAGGATTAGCTGGTGCTTCTGCTGCCGCAAGTCTTGGTTCACTTGGTTACAATGTTAAAGCATTTACTTACCACGATAGCGGTAGAAGAGCCCACAGCATCGCTGCTCAGGGAGGCATAAATGCAGCAAAAAATTATCAGAATGATGGAGATTCCGTTTACAGATTATTTTATGACACTGTAAAAGGTGGTGATTTTCGCGGACGTGAAGCAAATGTTTATCGCCTAGCAGAAGTTAGCAATAACATTATCGATCAGTGTGTTGCGCAAGGTGTGCCATTTGCAAGAGAATACGGCGGACTTTTAGACAATAGATCGTTTGGTGGCGCACAGGTTTCCCGAACATTTTATGCAAGAGGACAAACGGGGCAGCAGCTTTTACTCGGTGCGATTAGTGCACTTAACATGCAGGTTGGCAAGGGAAGCGTGGAATTATTAACCCGAAAAGAAATGCTTGAACTAGTAGTCATTGATGGACACGCTAAAGGAATAATCTGCAGAGACCTTGTAACAGGAGCCATTGAAAAATATTCCGCTCATGCAGTTATTCTCGCAACAGGCGGATACTCTAACGTATTTTTCCTTTCCACAAATGCGATGAACTGCAATGCCACAGCTGCATGGCGTGCTCATAAAAAAGGTGCAGCTTTTGCTAATCCCTGTTACACACAAATTCATCCAACTTGTTTACCTCTTCATGGAGAAAGCCAATCTAAACTAGCTTTGATGAGCGAAAGTTTACGTAACGATGGAAGAATCTGGGTTCCAAAGAAAGCAGGTGAAACACGGAAAGCTGGAGAAATTCCTGAAGAAGAAAGAGATTATTACTTAGAAAGAAAATATCCATCTTTTGGAAATCTTTCACCGCGTGATATTTCTTCCCGAAGTGCAAAAGAAGTTTGTGATGAAGGAAGGGGAGTTAACGGCGGCGAATCTGTTTATCTCGATTTTGCTGACGCGATAAATCGATTAGGTAAAAATGTAATAGAAGAAAGATATGGTAACCTGTTCGAAATGTATGAAACAATTACAGGAGAAAATCCATATCACGTTCCGATGAAAATTTACCCCGCTCCTCATTACACGATGGGCGGTGTTTGGGTTGATTATAATCTTGAAAGCACTATCCCTGGCTTGTTCGTTCTCGGCGAAGCAAACTTCTCCGATCACGGGGCGAACAGACTTGGCGCCAGCGCTTTAATGCAGGGGCTTGCAGACGGCTACTTTGTTGCACCATACACAGTTAGTAATTACCTCGCAAGTGAAAAACCTGAGAAGTACGATGTTGATCATAGCGAATTTAGTAAAGTGCAAAAAGAAGTTGATGACAACACTAAAAAACTGCTTTCCATCAATGGCAATAAAACCGTTGATGAAATTCACAAGAAATTAGGTAGAATTATGTGGGGTAAAGTTGGCATGGCTCGCAATGAAAAAGGATTAAAGGAAGCAATTGAAGAGATAAAAGAACTACGCGATGACTTCTGGAAAAGTGTAAAAGTAGTTGGCGTTGATGCAGACATAAATCAAACTTTAGAACGTGCAGGAAGAGTTGCCGATTATCTCGAACTTGGTGAACTAATGGCTGTTGATGCACTTGATAGAAATGAATCTTGCGGCGGACATTTCCGTGAAGAATATCAAACTAAAGAAGGAGAAGCTTTGCGCAATGATGATGAATTTACTCACGTATCAGCCTGGGAGTTCGAGGAAGTTGGAAAATGGAAACTTCATAAAGAACCGCTGGAATTTGAAAATGTAAAACTAGCTACAAGGAGTTACAAATAATGAGTAGCGAAAATATGAATTTAACTTTGATGATTTGGAGACAGGAATCTCCAAAATCAGTTGGTAGTTTTGAAAAATTTAAAGTTTCTGTTTCACCGGAAGCATCAATACTTGAAATGCTGGATGAACTGAACGACCGGCTGGAAAGGGAAGGAAAAAATCCTGTTGCATTCGAAAGCGATTGCCGCGAAGGTATTTGCGGTACCTGCGGATTGGTTATAAATGGTCATCCGCACAGCAAAATACCAAAAATTGCTACCTGCCAGCTTCATATGCGGAATTTTGAAGATGGTGAAACAATTTATATTGAACCATTCCGGGCAAAAGCTTTCCCTGTTTTGAAGGATCTGATTGTTGAGCGGGCAGGAATGGATAAGATTTTGCAAGCCGGCGGTTACGTTTCTATTAACACTGGCGGTGTGCCGGATGCTAATGAAATTCCTATTTCCAAAGAAACATCATCACTTGCTATGGATGCTGCTGAGTGTATTGGCTGCGGTGCTTGTGTGGCAGCTTGTAAAAATGCATCTGCAATGTTGTTTGTCGGGGCAAAGGTTTCCCAATATGCACTTCTTCCTCAAGGGCAGCCTGAAAGAAATCAAAGAGTGCAGAAAATGGTTGCAGTTATGGATGAAATGGGATTTGGAAGTTGTACAAATACTTATGCTTGCGAAGCAGAATGCCCGAAAGGAATTTCAGTCACGAACATTGCAAGAATGAACAGGGATTTTGTTTCTGCCAAGCTAAAAACTCAGGATTTATAAAAAATATTCTACCTTTGCGATGACATGGTGAAAATTAGATCAAAATAAGAATAAAATCCCGGTTAAACTTTAATCGGGATTTTTTTTATCTTGCGGTGTCTAATAATGAGAGAACAATAATGTTTGAAAAAGAGATAAAATTTATAAGCGATTTTTGTCTCAACAAAGTTAAAGGACTTGGTTCCTTTTTTACTTATGAAAAGCTTGCAGGCACTGATTTGCATCCTGCAATCCTTCGCTACATTTCAGCCGAACTCGATTATATGATTTATGCCGATAGGAAAAAACTCCTGCAGAATTCATATTTCGATTATTCCGGTAATGAGATCTTTCAGCGTTTTCATGAGATATCCAGTGAGATTAAAAAAACCAAGAAGATCTCAATCGAGGATGTTAAAAAACTTATTATCCAGGCAGTATCATTTAATGCAAATTACGTAGTCAGACCCAAATGGTCGGTCACTAAATTAATCTACCACGATCTTAAATATGTTTCTTCAGATGAGCTGGAAATGATGCTCAACTACGTCTATTATTATGATCATATAAAAAATGTTCTTGCCGCGTACTTATCCAAAAGAAAAATTGTACAACTTTCTGCAACTGAATTTGATCTTATCTTAAACAAAATTGACCGTGAACTTTTTAAATCAAATGCAGATCAGCTTATCTATAACGCGCTTAAATCTATTGGTGATTTTTTCAATATAGGCGGGCTGGATAAAACAAAGGTATCTCCAATTGCAGTAGAAATTCTTTTAAAAGAAAAAAATCTTGTTAATTATCTTTTAAATCTTCGCCGAACAGTACCTGTTACAGAAGGTGCAAAGAAAGAATACGATATTGAAGAAATTCAGAGAATTCTATTTGCTCCAACTCCGGTTGACCCTGAAACAGAAAAAGCTGAAGTTGAAGAGAATTTGGAAAGTGATGAACAAACAAAAACTATCCCGGTCGATGAAGAACTTGTAAAAGATGAAGAAAAGGATATTGATGAAGGGATTGAAGAAATTCCAATAGAACATGAAAAAGTTATTGATGAAGTTACTGATGGAGTTCAGGATGAAAAAGCTGAAACGAAGACTCTTGGGCAACTGGCAGATGATCACGCTGCAGAGATAGAAAATGCAGAGATGGGTGACCTCCTGGATTCTGAAGAAGAAAAACTTATAGAGATGTATGAGCAGGAGTTGAAGGAGTTTGATGATGAAAGTTCAATTGAGAAAGTCATAGATGAAACTTTGGCGGAAGAGCTATTTGAAGAAATTACAGAAGAAGAGAGCGCTGTAGAAGAAACTGAAGAAACTAATGATCTTTCTGGCGAAGAGGGAATTGATACCGAAAAACTGGATCAGCAGGTAGATGATACCATTTCTGAAAAGGAAATTGTTGACGAGATGATTGATGATTATTTTGTGGAACAACCGGCAGTTGATAAACCGGAGGAAAATATAATTGAAAAAAATGAAATACCTGAAACTTCAGTTCCAGGTGAAGTAGAAACAGATGAAGAAACTTATTTAGATGATGCAGAAGGTGAACTGGAAATTGCCGAAGAGTTGAATTCGTTGGAGGATGATCTGCTGCAAGTTTTTGAAGAGCTTGATGGAATAACAACAGATACGCCGGAAGTAGTAAATCTTCCTGAACCTGAGCAGGAAGAAATAAAAGATTTCGTGGAAGACCTGCTGGAAGCCGGTTCATCTGAGCTGGATTTGGAACAAAAATTTCCTGATGAAGAGGAACTTTCAGAAATTGATTCAATTGATTCAGATCTGGAAACAGTTGACGAAATTACTTTTACAAATTATGAAGAAACTTCTGCTGAGCATAAAGATGAAGC
>CBEPPX010000153.1:0-5361 GCA_965511205.1 uncultured Ignavibacteriales bacterium
TCTATGGAAAAAGTCGTTGTGTTCGTGGACGTTCAAAATATTTACTACACTACAAAAGAGTTCCACAATTGTCATTTTGATTATAACGCATTTTGGGCTAAAGCTACTTCAAATAGAGAAGTTGTAAAAGCGATAGCGTATGCCATTGATAGGGGCGATGAAAAGCAGAAACAATTTCAAAACATACTTAGGGGAATTGGATTTGAAGTAAAACTAAAACCTTTTATTGAAAGAAGTGATGGTTCCGCGAAGGGTGATTGGGATGTTGGTATAACACTTGATGTTATGGAATATGCAAAGAAATCGGATGTAGTTGTGTTAGCCTCCGGGGATGGTGATTTTGACTTATTAGTAAATAAAATAAGAAAAGATTTTGGTGTTTCGGTTGAAGTTTATGGCGTGGCTAAACTTACCGCTGCATCTTTGATTAATTCGGCATCAAAGTTTGTACCAATTGAAAATGATTTGCTATTAAAAATTACAAACTAAGGGATTTCTTTAGAACAGTTTGGCATTTTTCTAATCTAAAGGATTTGTTAAGAAGTACGAGCAATCCTTAGAAGAATTAAAAAATTCAATATTATCCGGGATTAAATGATACTTATTTGAAGGTATGCATTTCTTCCTCATCGCATAAAAATAGCCTTGACTTTATAAATCAATTTGGGCATCTTTTTGCACGGTATTAACAGAATAATTCATTCAGGAGTCTTTTCCATGCCCCGAAAATACTATTTACTAATTGCTGCCTTTCTTTTATCTGTAACATCAATTGATGCACAAACCGAGTTCGGTAAGTATGCCGGCGAATTTATGGCTATTGGAATTGGCGGAAGACCACTTGGTATGGGCGGCGCATTTACCGGTATTGCCGATGATGTTACTTCCGGTTATTATAATCCTGCAGGATTGGCAAACCTTAACTACCCCCAGCTTTCACTTATGCACTCAGAACAATTTGGCGAGCTTGTTAATTATGATTATGTCTCTGTGGGAATTCCTTTCCAGGAAGATTTAAGTTTTGGTGTAAGTGTTATGCGTCTTGCTGTTGATGGAATTCCGGATACTCGCGAAGCACTTATTAACGGGCAAACCGGTGCACAAATTTATGATATTAACCACATCTTTGCGAGGCTGGATTATTCTAAAATTACCGAGTTCAGCAACCAGGACTGGGCGATTTACCTTACCTTTGCAAAAAGACATTCTAAAGACTTTTACTGGGGAGCAAATATAAAAATAATAAGGAGAGATATAGCAGAGTTTGGTGCAACCGGCATTGGCTTTGATGTTGGAGCTTTGTATTCACCGATGGATAATCTTTACGTAGGTGCTAATGTTCAGGATGTAACAACAACACTGGTTGCATGGAGCACCGGGTTAAATGAACTAATCTCCCCTACTCTTAAAATAGGAAGCTCTTATAAATTTGTTGAAATACTTGGCGGTTACATCATGCCCGCACTCGATTTTGATATCCGTTTTGAGAACAGGCAATTTGCTTCCAACTTTAATCTTGGTCCGGTTAGTTTTGATATGCACGCAGGACTTGAGTGGAATATTGAAAACCTGGTTTACATACGGGGCGGTTACAACGATGTGAAACAATTTACTATAGGCGCAGGTGTTAAGCTTCCTAAGCTTAACATAGATTATTCATTTGCAAGGTTTAACCAATCTGAGCTGGACAGACTTCCGGATTCACATAGAATTTCTATAATGCTAACTTTAGAAGAACCGAAATTTTTGAGAGATGGGATATAAAAAGCATCTGAATTAAGAAACTGCTTCCTTGTTAACCAGCTTTGTAAGAGCGTCAACCAATTCTTGATTACGAACGGGCTTTGTAATATAAGCATCTGCCCCTGCATCTAATGCCTGCCGCTGAATTTGACTGAAAACGTGAGCTGATAAACAAGCAACAGGAATGTTTTTATAGGTAGGGTGTTTTTTCAACTCTCTAACAATTTCAACTCCGCTTTTTTCCCCATTAAGAGAAACGTCCATAAGAATCCCATCATAATGGTTTTCAGAAAGTTTTTGGTAAAATGTTGTTGCAGAATCGCAAACATCTACATCAAATTTTCTTTTAAGAATAAGCTTCAAGAATTTTTGATTCTCAAGATCATCCTCTGTAATAAGTATTTTTGGTTTCTTGTTTCCTTGTGTAATATCCATTCAATGCAACAATATTTTTATCTTTTTTTAATTTGGTAGTTTAACATAAGTAACCTATACTAAATTGTAAATAGGTTTTTACTAAACGTTCTACAGATTGATAGAAAACCGGCTATTAAATTTGATGACAAGATCAACATTTTATCTCTATTAATTAAATACTTTATTCACTCTCAGTTTGTGCAGGAACGTATCCTGGTGGGTAAGATCCTTGCTCGGGGACTTTACGCGTATTATTAACTATGAAAAAGATAAGGAGTATAACCAGTACTACTATTGTCCAAAAAGTGTTTTTATGTTTCGGATCAAGTAAGGGTTTTTTCTCAATCTTTTGTTTACCTATTTGCCGTGGTTTTTTTTGTTTCTGATTTTTTGGCATTAACAATAATCCTTTCGGGAACTTCTTTCTATGACGTAAATAAACTTTAAAAAAATATGTACTAACTTAAATATTATTTTTTTTAACCAGCTAATTAAGGTAAAAATATTTACACGCTGATTGGATATGATTTAACATTTTGTGAAAACAAGTAATTTCAATGAGATAATTTCTCTTTTACAAATTTGAATACCGGGTTATCATAATCCTTACTGTGCTGGTTCATCCATAATTTAAGTGATCGCTCATCATCAATATCATGCAATTGCTCTAATTTTGTATAACCAAAATCATTTTCAGACATTCGGTTGATGGTTTGATCGAAAACCGTTTCTGTACTCCATTCGATTCCGGAAAAGAGATCGCAGTTTAAGTTTTTCATACCTAAAAGATAGTAACCGCCATCGGTGGAAGGACCGATTACAAAATCTTTTTCATCCAAAAACGTGAATGAACCGGTTATTAATTTATTAGATATATCAGGTACATCTGTCCCAATAATAACTACTTTTTTTGCACCAAGAGTGAAAATTTTTTTGAAAGCATTATTCATTCTTTCACCAAGATCACTCCCTTCCTGGTAATAATATTGAAAACCTGAGCCAGCCCAGCTACTCATCTTATTTAATTCACCTTTTTCCGAACAGAACAGGAATGGTGTAAAGAATTCGTTTTGGTTCTGCTCAATTTCTATAAATAAATGCTTTGAACACTCTTTGTAAAATCCCAGAGCAAATTCTTTACCGAAGGAAGACGCCAAACGTGTTTTAACTTTACCCAAAACAGGATAGCGGGCAAAAATAATTAATGCATTTTGTTCAGGATTATCAATCACGATTAGTCTTTAAAAAGTTGCACAAAAATTGTTTTAAGTATAATCACTCCAGCCATTACGGAACCCTTAATAGTTCCGGTTACTTTGGATTTACCAATCCTCTTTCTGTAACTAACGGGAACTTCCTTTAACTTATATTTTTTTTTAGCTGCTTTAATTTGCATCTCTATCGTCCATCCAAACCATTTATCTTTCATATCCAGCTCAATAAGTTTGTCATATTTTATCGCCCGGAAAGGACCGAGATCTGTAAACCGAACATGCCAGAATAAGTTAATAAAAAATCCTGCTATAACACTTCCAAATCTAGATTGAAAAGGTAAAGCACCTTTTTCACGTTTACCCATAACCCTGCTTCCCAGCACAAAATCATACTCGCCGGAAATAACCGGATCAATAAGTAAATCTATTTCTTCGGGGTAATCACTGTAATCGCCATCTAAAAAAACAACCAGTTCAAATCCTTTTCCTTCCAGGTAATCAATTCCTTTAAGGCAAGCCGCTCCGTATCCCATCAAACTTTCGTCTAAAACAGTTGCTCCAACTTCTTCTGCAAATTCGGTTGTTCTGTCAGTCGAGCAGTTATTAACAACAATAACTTTGGAAACCCTTTCCTTTGGAATATCATTAATTACACTGCTTATTGATTTTTCTTCGTTATGTGCAGGAATAATTACAACAGTCTTCATGTTCTTTTAAATAATGATTATAAGGAGAAAAATAAAAATACACCATTAAATCCCGATTGAAAAATAACGGAACTTAAATGTTAATATGAATTTTAACCAGGGAAATTGAATAAGTGTATTTTGAAATACAAAACGGGGAAAAATATTTCTGTTTCAAGTAAATATTACCATAACTGGTAATCTTCTGGGAAAGATTACCACCCCAGGTTCCAGCATTCATTTATCCCTTCTTCAAAAAGCCATCAGAGTAATCTAAAGTTCCCGTCCAACTTAAAAGAAATTTGCATTAAATAGGTAAATAGTTATAGTGTATTAACTCTGCAACTATAAATTGGAACTCCCTTTCTGTGTTGCACCGTAGTTCAAATAGTTGATTTTTGCATCAAAAAGTTTGATCCTGATAAGCCACACGCAAGAGTTATAAGCATCAAATTATTTTAACATTGCGTTGGTATGATAATTGTTTTTGTTCGAATTGCAATAAGGTTGGGTTGTTCAAAACCGTAGATTTCGCATCTATTGGGTCATAGTTTAGTATTTGATTTCCCGAAATAAATATCAGTATATTAATTGCTTAATTTTAAAAAAACGTAACTATTTGAGGAGAACGATGTTAAAAACAAAAAATAACTTTGAGGATTCAGGGACTTCGTTGTTTGAAGGTCCAGAGATTGCAAAAGACGGTTTAGAAGAAGAACTCGACAGCTATACAAGGTCGGCTGTTAGTAAAATCAGATTTAAACTTGTAATAAAACCTGCGATAATTTCATTTATTGCTTTAATAGTTTCCTTCTTTTTGGATGTTTCAACAGTGCCTTTGTTAGGTGATGTTACTTTTGACCTTGCAAGGGAATTGTTCCCTACCTGGGAACCACCAGTGAATGCTTTTGAACCATTTAGTTTTTGGTGGCTGCCAATTTTTGCGTATGCATTGTTCCTATTCATATCATATCTTGCATACAACAAACTTAAAATTGAGATAATAAGAACACCTGCCTCCGAAACTATAGATAGATTGATTGAAGCTTCAACCAGTGTAATAGATTCGATTGCAACTGCGCTTCCTTTAATAGGTGCTGCAGTTCTGCTAATTAGTATTACACTTGGTGAGGAAATATTTCTAGGACTATCAGTTCCATTTGAAATTAAAGCATTGATTGTTTTGGCAATTGGTAAACTGTTTATGCCCGTTTTAGATCAGCTTGGTGTGGAATTTCAGAATGTAGTAAATCATGTAAAAGATATTAGAGATAAGTACTTCTCAAGGATTCAGATTGAAA
>CBEPPX010000154.1:0-5341 GCA_965511205.1 uncultured Ignavibacteriales bacterium
TTGTTGGATTTTAATTTGATAGAATCATCTGGTTATATAATTAGTCAAAGCAAATCAGATTAAATAATGATTTGTTTAATGTATAGATCAAATATCCAAAGTTTCCAAGTTATCAAGCTTTGCGACGATTTAAAATTCTTAATTATTTAAGATAGCTGCAAGATATTTTGTATTAGTGGAGACCTACTAAAGTCCTTGTTGAAGCAACTGTTAAGGTGGCGGGGAGCTAATAATTCGGAAATTATTATTTATGCAGTTGTCTCAACTTTTACTTTTGCTAAAAAATTAGATTTAACTGCAATAAGGAAAATTGCAGATGATATACCAGCGGCGCCAAAAACCATGCACATCACCATAATCTGGTACCTCGCAGCAACTAATGGTGAAACTCCGGATAAAATTTGCCCTGTCATCATTCCGGGAATTGAAACAAGACCCACAGCAAAAAGTGAATTTGTAATCGGTATTAATGAAGCACGAAGCGCAATGTTCCTGGCCTCGCTATATGGAATTTCTCTATTTAGCTCTGCTTCTAATCTTTCACCTGCAAGACTTACACTATTCATGGCGTTTGCGAATATCATCCCTGCAAGTGGAATCATATAACTTGGTAAATACCATGGCTGTAAGTTAAGAACACCTTGGGTTACTAAAATTAAGATTGTAGTGCCGCCAAGGAAGATAGATAGAAATGATTTTCCGTATAAAATTTTTCTTGGGATTTTTACAGTACGTAAAGCAATCCAGCTGGCTGTAAACAACATAACAGCAAGAACTGCAAGAACTATCGATGAACTATCTGTTTCAAATATGTACAATAAAAAATATCCAATCAGAAACAGTTGAATAAGCATACGAAAAACCGCGTAGATTGAACTCTTATGTCCAACTCCCCATTTCCAAATAATTACTAAAACAATTGCTACGGGTATAAAAGCTAATGACAGGTTTAGTATAGGTATTGTCTGAACCATTTTTCTTATAGATAGTTAATAAAAGGATGAGAATTTGTTAAGTAAAAGTTAATTAAACCTTGGTTAATTAGCGAGATGAACGAGTAATAGGATTATAAATAGCAAATAATATGAACCTTGTCTTGGTGGTTTTTGTTGATTGATTTGTATTGTTGTAAACACTCAATAAAAACCCCCGCCTATATTTATTCTAATAATAAAATAGCTTATTCCATAAAGGGTAGTAAAAAATTCTATGCTAAGTTATTGTTAGGAAGGCATTAACTCGGAGTGATAATCATTCCATAAACCTATAGTTTTTTGGAAAATAATTTTCGGTGAGCACGCACTCATTTTTACGGAAGGATTTGCTGCGGATTCATTTAGAATGACTCCCATCGGATTAAGTAATACATCCGGCGCAAAAATGAAACCAAGTCCAAAAATTGATTCAACGATTAGAGCGATAAGAAAGAGCGTATTCATAATAAAGCCTCCTTTTATTTTAGAAGTTAGGTCTCAATCGAGATAGACCCTTCTCATTGGTCGGAGAAATCTTAATATTGAATCTCATTTGAGTAACTTGGCATAACGACTAAACTCACTGGTTTTTATGAACCGCAGCCGAGTAAAAATCCAATGCCGTGATTTGTTATGTGTTTTCTTTGATTTTTTTCAGAAGGTTTTTTATTTCTTCAAGTTCATGATGAATATTTTTTGATGATATGCTTGCTTTATATGCCATCATAATAAGTTTTACGGAAACCAAAAAAACACCGGCCTCCAAGAATAGATCATGGGTGAAACCAGTAAAAAATAGAGCCATCACAAAAAGAATAAGTGTTATAGCTATTACACTAATTGAACCCATGTCAAAATGCTTCATTTCATTACCCTGTTTTTTGTGGGCATAACGGCGTTGCAACTAAAGTGCTGCCAAGAAAAACGATGACAGCATTTTTAGTGCAAGCCAAATTTATTTTTTTAACTTTGCTAACTAATCACACTTAGAATAAACTTAATTAAAACACCAACTCATAAAATCTAAAAATCGCCAAATAAAATGGGCGGTCGCTTTGAGTTGCGGGTTATACTTTTTTTAATAATATGATATAAAATTACTATCAATCCATTCGTATTCTTTATAGAATCGATAAAAAGATGAATCTAAATTATCTCTATTTTTAATATAACTTAGTCTTGATGAATCATTAAAACTACAATTAAATTCTCCAAAAGGAGCCCCGGCCCATCTAATATCTAGTTTTTTTAAAATACTAATAAGTTCAAAAGCTTTTTTCAAATATTCATCATTCCTTTTTTCATAATTATTTGGATCAAACTTCTTTATGATTTCTAAATTATCTTGTTAAGAACCTGCTCCTTTAAAAGTTCATCTTTTGATATTTCTTCTTTTATGGACTTTCCAATATTGTATTCAATAAACTTAATAAATCGGTCCAGCATTTCTTCCGGATCATTGGAACCTCTCCGATTTATAAAATCAAATTCCTCTTTATAAGCATCAACAACACCCAGATTATTTATTTTTATTTTCCATATCCAGTTATTGTTGATTTTATAATAAGGTTTAAGATCTAATATGCAATCCAACAAATCGCTTTCACTAATTTGCAAAATCTCTGCAAGCTTAGGAATCAGCTTATTTGGAAATTCTCTTCTCCCATTTTCCAGATGACTGTAATGACCCTGGGTAATTTTAAGCTCTGTGGCTACCTCAAATGAAGTTAGGTTCCTTTGCCTTCTTATGTCTGATAGTTTATTCATTTTCCTTCAATTCCTTGTACCCAAATATATTAATAATTTTACTATATGTCAAGCATAATAGTATATTATCTTATAAGAGGTTAAAAATTGTCCTATATGCTTGACATAGTTACGGTTTTTCTTTATATTTGCCATACAAACTCTACACCTTCCGCGGGGTCATCAGACTCACCGAAATGATTCACACCGAACCCGAAAACCTGGTATAAGGATATGAATACCTGTCAGATAAATTATGATGGACACAGCTGAGAAACTAAGGTTGTATTCAATATCCGATGCTGCAAAAAAACTTTGCCTCGGAAGAGATACACTTCAAAGGTTAATTGATGCCGGGAAAATCGGTGTCATCCAAATCCTTAAGCGAAAAAAAATAGCTCACTCAGAGATAGAGCGTTTCATTAAAGATAATACTGCGCTTGAGCAAGATAGTTCGGAGTATGGCTCTGGTGTGGAGCGCATTTTAAGCAAATCAAATAAAAATAAGGAGGTTGATTCGAATGAAATTTTCGATGTTCTACGAAAGGAGGTAATCGATGGCTAGCGTATTTATAAGAAACAATATACTCTACATAAACTGGTATGATCCTTACGAAGGTAAAAGCAAATACAGATCAATAAAACTAAAGGCAACCGTTAAAAATAAAAAAATAGCAAAAGAGCTTGCTAAGAAACTTCAAAAAGAGTTAGACAAGCAAAAAGAAGCGCTAACGGCAAATAGCCTAACCAAGCGTTCAAGTTTAAGAAAAGCTTTCGAGCACTTTAAGAAAAACAACGCATCAAAACATCCTAAAACAATAAAGGACTATGATCGGTTTTTTAATAAGCTAATCGAAAGCTTTAATGAAAGTTCTTCTTGCTCGGTGCTAAATAAAATTTCTGCTGAAGACTGGATACTTAATATCAAAAAATTGCCGCTTAGTAGAAATAGTATTCACGGATATTATAAGCAGTTCAATCATTTTCTGAATTTCCTCTTCGAATATAGTTACATACCAATGTTTAAAATAAACCGGGACGTTAAAACAAAGCCTGAAGTAAAAGAAAAAATCATATTTAACGATGGGGATATCGCTACAATTTTTTCAAATCTTGAAGCGAAAAATCAAAACTTCAGAACAGCTGTTTATTTATTGTTCTACACGGGATTGCGTTCTTCGGATATTTTAACAATAGAGATAAAAGATATTGATCTTAATAACCAGACTATTAATTACTATTCTCCAAAAAGGAAATCATATAAACAGATTCCTATGCACCTGGACCTTGTTCCCATAATACAAGAGCGAATGGAAAAGGTTTCGGAGGGTGGATTATTAGATTATAGTAGCGTTGAAATACTGAACAGGGCGGTGACAAGGTATAAGCACACGCTGGAGATTAATGGAAGGGGATACACTGCACGTACATTTCGTAAAACATTTATCACTCTTTGTCGAAGCAGATATGATATGGATGCCACAATTGTGAAAGAGCTTGTAGGCCATGAACACGGTAACACTACTGATAGATATTATAATAAGATTAGTATGAATAGAATGCGGGAAGAGTTGGTGAAGTTTCGAAGACCTGTAGTAGGGGATTAAATAAATAAGAGGCCTTACCACGGGCCTCTTTTCTTAAGCTGTCGTATGGCTTGTATATGGAGCCGTGGGCATGTGAATTAAGTGTTAATTTGTTATCTACTATTGAATATGACCCAAAACAACATTATTTGTGTGCAAACATATTTGTATTTTTAGCATTATTTGTTTATTGTCACACACCTTGATTTTTTAAAAACTTCCGGAACACTCTAATTGTAATTTCAAGATTTAGTAGGGTCTACTTATGAAACATTTAAAGGAAAAACAATTTATGAAACAATTTATCTCATTAATATTTCTTTGTGCAATTATTTCGATAAGTGTCCAGGCACAAGCTGTAGTAAAGGAAAAAACTCTTTACGAACGGCTTGGGGGAGCAGAGGGGATTGCTTTAATTGTAGATGATGTTGTTGAGGCACATATGAACAATCCCATTATACAAGAGCGTTTTCTACCTTATAAAGATCAGCCGGAGCATCTGAGCGAAATCAAAAAACACACACGTCATTTTTTTGGTGCCGGAAGTGGTGGGCCTGAACAATACACGGGAAGAGATATGCCTACAGCTCATCAAGGAATGAAAATTACTGCAGAAGAATATTTGGCGGTAGTTGACGATATTCTTATGGTTTTGGATAAGCATAACAAAGATGAGCAAACTAAAAAAGATGTGCTCGCAATTGTCTATTCATTAAAAGGTCAAATAATTAATAAATAAAACGTCTTAATATACCCGGCTAATTTGTATTACTTAGCACAACTAGGAGATGGTTTTTGATAATATAACTTGTATTTGCAATTTGTGTGTACAAATATATTTTTATAACTAGTAGGAGTATGGTTGGGATGGTTTTTATCTTACCAGCGGAATATATTAGTATAAACTACATACAAGCAGCTATCCAAACTAAAAAGATGATATTGCTAAAATAAATTCCAACAACCTAATTCATTTTCCACAACCCCTGCTTAATAACATAGGCGGGGGTTTTTTATTTAGTGTTGTTTGGATTT
>CBEPPX010000155.1:0-5294 GCA_965511205.1 uncultured Ignavibacteriales bacterium
GGTATAGAAACCATCTAAATGAATTAAAAACAATTGATCCAGGGCAAACAAAAGTTATCTGAAGATTTTATTATTTTGCTGTTACAATTTTATCATTTCTTAATCCATAATATTTTTAATAAGAAGAATTTCATATGCCGAATAAAGTAGAATTTAATAAAAACTTTCCTGCTATTGAAAAGTCTGATGAACTTTATAAACGTGCTCTTAAATTAATTCCATCTGTTACTCAAACTTTGGCAAAAGGACCACAGCAAAATGTAAAAGGTATTGCACCAAAATATCTTAAAAAAGGAAAAGGTTCCCATGTTTGGGATGTGGATGGCAACGAATATATTGATTTTAACATGGCAATCGGTCCCCTTTCTCTTGGTTATGCTTATCCTAAAGTTGATGAAGCTATAAGAAAGCAGCTCGAAGATGGAATTACTTTTTCACTTATGCATCCTTTAGAAGTAGAAGTGGCAGAATTAATTAGAGAAGTAATTCCGAACGCCGAAGCTATTCGATACAGTAAAACAGGCGCAGATGTAACATCTGCTGCAGTTAGAGTTGCGCGAGCATTTACAAAACGGGAACGTATACTTTGCTGCGGATATCATGGCTGGCATGATTGGTATATTTCTGTTACCGATAGGGATTCAGGAATTCCAAAAAGCACTTCCGATTTAACTTTTACTTTTGGTTACAACGATATTCAATCAGTTATAGATTCTATTGATGATGAAACTGCTGCGGTAATTCTTGAACCATTTGTATTTGAAGCACCGAAGAATAACTTCCTGCAAAAATTAAGAGAAGTATGCACAAAAAATGGTACATTGTTAATTTTTGATGAAATGTGGACTGGTTTCAGAATCGCGTTAGGTGGAGCCCAGGAATTCTTTAATGTTGATTCCGATATGGCTACATTTTCAAAAGCAGTTGCCAACGGTATGCCTCTCTCTATTTTAACTGGTAAAGCAGAAGTTATGAAAGTTCTTGAGAAGGATGTTTTCTTTTATACAACCTTTGGAGGCGAAGCACTCTCTCTTGCGGCAGCTAAGGCAACTATTACCGAGTTAAGGGAAAAGAATGTCCCCAAATATTTAGCAGTGCAAGGTAAGCGGTTAAAAGATGGCTACAACAAAATTTCTGAAGAACTAAAAATGAACTACACTAAATGTATTGGTTATGAATGCAGATCTTTAATAACTTTTGATCCTTCTGTCGGAAACCCGCTCGACATTAAATCCCTGGTTCAGCAAGAGATGATTAAACGCGGAATACTCTGGGGAGGTTTCCATAACATGAGCTATTCACATTCTGATGAAGATATTGAATACACATTAAAAGCTTACCGCGAAGTGCTTCCTATATTAAAAAAAGCTGTTGATGAAAATAATGTGAAGGGATATCTTAAAGGTGAACCGGTAGAACCTGTCTTTAGAAAAGTTAGTAACTTCAATACGAAACCTATAAGAAAGAGCGGATAATAATCTTGAGTAAAGAACCAAAAATACAAGAACTATTTTCACTAAAAGGAAGGGTTGCTATCGTTACAGGAGCTTTAGGGCTAATTGGCAGAAATCATTGCAAAGCTTTAAGTGAAGCAGGAGCAAACGTAATCGTCTGCGATCTTGATGAAATTAAATGTAAAGAATTTGCTCTAACACTTGCTGAAAAATCTTTAGGCGTAGGAGTAGATATTACAAAAAAAGAATCTATCCTTAATTTGAAGAATGAGATAATTAAGAAATTTAGTAAGGTTGATATATTAGTTAACAATGCTGCGCTGAATGACAGTTTTGAAAATCCGCAAGCAGCGGCGGAACAATCAATGTTTGAAAATTATCCGCTGGAACTGTGGCAAAAGTCCCTGGATGTAAACGTTACCGGAATGTTTTTATGCTCGCAAATAATTGGAACTATGATGGCTGAGCGTGGTTCGGGAAGTATAATAAACATAGCTTCTACTTATGGAATATCTGCCCCCGATCAATCAATTTATAAAAATGATAAAGGAGAACAAACCTTTTATAAATCTGCTTCCTACCCTGTTGCCAAAGGTGCTGTGATAATGTTCACAAAATTTCTTGCTGCTTATTGGGGTGAGAAAGGTGTTAGAGTAAATACCCTTTCGCCGGGTGGTGTTGAAAATAATCAGGAAGATTTTTTTGTAAGGAATTATTCAGCAAAAACTCCTTTGGGAAGAATGGCTCGCCCAACCGATTACAAAGGCGCACTGGTATTTCTCGCCAGTGATGCTTCAAATTATATGACTGGCGCTAACCTGGTTGTGGATGGAGGGTGGACTGCATGGTAATTGATTTGGAACTTAAAAAGAAAAATATTCATCTAAAGGAAAAATTAGAAAAAATTAAAATTGTTTTAACTGACAATGATGGAGTTTTAACAGACACAGGAGTTTATTATTCTGAAAACGGGGAAGAGTTTAAACGCTTTTCCATAAGAGATGGAATGGGAGTTGAAAGACTTAGAAAGCATGCGGGAATTGAAACTATTATTATTACGGGAGAAAAATCAGGTTCGGTAAAAGCGAGAGCAGAAAAATTAAAAATTAAAGAATATTATTTGGGTGTAAAACATAAAACAGAAATTCTTCCTGAAGTGCTGAAGAAGAATAACATCACACCTGAAAATATTGCATTTATTGGTGATGATGTAAATGACCTGGAAATAATGAAGCAAGTTGGATTTGCAGCATCCCCTTCCGACGGGATGGATTTTATAAAAGATATTTCAGATTACGTTTGTATAAACAGAAGCGGCAACGGTGCTTTTAGAGAACTGGCAGAATTAATTATTGCATTCAATGCTAAATAAATAATTTTCATTTCAAATTTTGTTAGCGAGGTAGAAATGATTGGCAAGAGGGAAATTAAAGTTGGCAACAGAATGATTGGTACAGGTCATCCTGTTTTTATTATTGCAGAAATTGGTATAAACCACAACGGTTCTTTGGAGATAGCTAAAAAATTAATTGACGGCGCAAAATCTGCAAGTTGCGATGCGATAAAATTGCAAAAGCGCACACCGGAAATTTGCGTACCGAAAGATCAATGGTACGTTGAGCGTGATACTCCCTGGGGAAGAATGAGCTATATCGATTACAGGCACAAGGTTGAGTTCGGTGTTGATGAATTTGCTGAGATTGATAAGTATTGCAAGGAAAAAGATATAGTCTGGTTTGCTTCTTGCTGGGATGAAAACGCAGTTGATTTTATAGAACAATTCGATCCAGTGCTTTATAAAGTTGCCTCAGCTTCGATAACAGATATAGATCTTCTTCTTCGACACAAGGAATTGGATAAACCTGTAATAACTTCTACAGGTATGTCAACAATGGAAGAAATTGAAAATGCTGTTAACTGTGTTGGAACCGGTAACCTATTAGTAGCACATTCAACTTCAGCATATCCTTGCAAAAATGAAGAGTTGAACCTAAGAGTGATTCTTACTCTTAAAAATAAATTTCCCGGTATTCCGATTGGTTATTCCGGACACGAAACAGGATTGGCACCAACGTGGGCTGCAGTAGCTATGGGTGCAAGTTTTGTTGAAAGACATATTACTCTCGATCGCGCTATGTGGGGAAGCGATCAGGCAGCTTCGGTAGAAATTGGCGGTTTTAGCCGGCTTGTGAAAAATATTAGAGATATAGAAAAATCGCTTGGTGATGGCGTGAAGAAAATTTATGAAAGCGAGCTTGGACAAAGAAATAAATTAAGAAGAATTAAATCGAAAAGTGAAGTTTAGAATAATGCGAATATATTTTTATGGATTCTAATAATTATCTTCATGCAGATATATTTTCTGAAATCTTAGTCTATATTAGAAATTATATTGCCGGAATGAGTGATTCAGAAATTACTTCAATACTAATAATTGTTTCTTCAGCATTAATTATTATTATTCTCGAAAGACTTTTTCCATACACAAAGGGACAAAAGGTTTTCAGGGAAGGATTTTTTGATGACTTTGCACTATATTCAGTTGCGCAAAGTTATATCCTCGGAATAATTATCTTCGCCTACATAATCCGTTTTATCGATAGCTCCACAGGAATATCCCGTCTTAATTTATTTGAAGATATTCCAATCTGGCTTCAACTATTATTTTTCCTGGTTACACATGATTTATATATTTACTGGATGCACCGCTGGCAGCATAAGAACAAATATTTATGGCGCATTCACGAAGCACATCACTCTCCAAAAAAAGTTGACTGGCTTTCCGGTTCACGCTCGCATGCACTTGAAATAATCCTTAACCAGACCATTGAATTTCTGCCAATTGTTTTGCTTGGTTCCCCGGTTGAAGTAATGGCATACAAGGCAACAATAAGCGCAGTTTGGGGTATGTATATTCATTCAAACATAAATCTTCAAACAGGAAGTTTACAAAAGATTATTAACGGACCTGAAATGCACAGGTGGCATCACTCAACAGGTAAAGGGAGGAATAGAAATTTTGCAACTAAATTTGCCTTCTGGGATTGGATTTTTGGAACTGCATATTTACCAGATTATAAACCAGCAGATTATGGTTTGAAGACTTACTTTCCTGCACATTATTTAATGCAGACAATCTATGCTTTTAGAAGTTTTGGGAGATCTAAAAATAAAGTTAAGACATTAGCAGATTAATTGAAGATGTTCAACTTATAATAGAGAAGTTAATATTTTATTACCTGAGCTTTTTCAATTGTAATTAGTCCGCTTGCCCCACTCTCCTCAAAAAGTTTATCTATTTCTTCTAAAAATTTTTCTATTCTCTCTGACTCATCAACAATTTCTACTACAAGCGGCATATCTTCAGAAAGAACAAGTATCTTTGAGGTATGAATTGCGCTGTTCTTACCGAAACCCATAATTCCTTTAAGCACTGTAGCTCCTGCTAAATCTTTTTCACGAGCTAACAGTACTATTTTTTCATAAACAGGAATGTTGTGAATCTTATCGCTTTCCCCCACGAAAATTCTTAATAGTTTTGCTTCGCCTTCAATTTTCATAGTAAGCTCAGTTTAATATTTTAGTCAAAACATATGCAAGATAAATTCCGGTTAAACATACCAATACATTAAATATTATATTCAATCCTGCTAAGATAAATTGTGAATCTCTGAATAGTGAAAACGTTTCGTAAGAGAATGTAGAGAAAGTAGTAAAGCCGCCGCAAAATCCAACAGTAAGGAATAATCTTAATCTTGGTGTTATTAGTTCTTTTGGATCGAGGTAAAACATAATTATACCGATAAGAAAACTTCCAATAACATTTACAATTAAAGTTCC
>CBEPPX010000156.1:0-5291 GCA_965511205.1 uncultured Ignavibacteriales bacterium
AAGTTTAATTATATTTTTTCATCACCATTTGAATAAAGAACCCTGTTAAGTGTATAACTTAATGAAATGAAAAAAAAGATAATTGAAGATCCTGGTTTATCAATTTCCTTAAAGGAGGAGTTTGAAGTGCTTGTTAAGCAAAATATGAGGCGTGCTTATTTTTCGGCGCTCGGTTTGCTTGGTTCGCACGATGCAGCAATGGATGTTACACAGGAAGCTTTTATACGGGCGTACAGGAACTTCAAAAGTTTCAACGGCGAGAGTAAATTTTTTACATGGTACTACAGAATCCTAAAGAATCTCTGTTTGAACTTTATTCGCGATAGAAAAAGAAAGAACGAAACAGAATATATTGAATTTAAAGAAGATGAGCATTCACAAAGCACGCCGGGTGAAGCGATAGAGAATAAAGAGTTTACAGAAAAATTACAGGAAGCAATAGATGAGCTTGATTTTGATAACCGGGAAGTTATTATATTAAAGGAGTTTGAGAATCATACATATAAAGAAATTGCTGAAATTCTAAGCATCCCCATTGGTAGTGTGATGTCCAGGTTATTCTATGCAAGGAAAAAACTTGCAGGCAAACTAAAGAGGAAAGTTTAATGAACGAAAGATTTATAATTCTACAGGAAAAATATTTTGATGATGAACTGAGTGTTGAAGAAAAAGCTGAGTTTAACAACTTATTGAAAACTAATGCTGAATTAAAAACCGAATTTGAAGAACAGAAAAGAATTAAGGAGGTGTTAAGAAAAATGAAACTGAAGAATCCATCAAGGGAAGTGTGGGACAGCTACTGGATGGGAATTTACAACCGGATTGAAAGAGGAATTGCCTGGGTTGTTATTTCTGTTGGTGCATTAATCTTTTTTGGCTATGCAAGCTACGAAGCAGTAAATGCATTCATTAACGATACACAAGCTCCGCCATTGGCAAAATTCGGAATAACTTTGCTTATTTTTGGAGCGTTAATTTTAATCTTCTCTCTCATCAGAGAAAAAATATTCACTTCAAAAAGAGACAAATATAAGGAGGTTCAAAGATGATTGTTCTAACATCTTCATCAATACCTGGAAAAGAAATTAAACAGAGTTTTGGCGTTGTAAGGGGAAATACTGTACGAGCCAGACATTTGGGCAAAGATATTATTGCAGGCCTAAAGACAATTGTGGGCGGCGAAATACAAGAATATACAAAGCTGATGGCTGAGTCCCGCGAGCAGTCGGTTGACAGGATGATTGAAGAGGCAAAAGCTCTTGGGGCAAACGCAATCGTTGATACAAGATTTGCGACCAGTTATATAATGTCTAACGTGGCAGAAATACTTGTATACGGAACTGCTGTCATTATAGAGTAATAGAATGGGCTGCTAATTATCTTTATTTACAAGAATAACTCCGGCTGTTATTATTATTCCGCTTAACAGCATTAGAAGCGTAATTGATTCGTGAAGAAAAATCCACGCAGCGGTAACAGTAACAAAAGGCTCGAAGTAAAGAAATGCCCCGACTTTAGCTGATTCCATATCTCTTAATGAATAAGCCCAGATAACATAAGCAACACCGGAACAAAGAAGTCCTAAAAACAAAATCGATATCCATCCAATTAAAGAAAGATGAACAACTGAACTGATAGCAGCAGTGTTTAAATTGAACGGAACGATTATTACCGCCATCATCAGGAAAAGATATAGTATGGTCATCAGCGGGGAATAAGAAAGGGATATCTTTTTATTAACAGTTGAGTAAACACCCCACGTAAAAGCGCTGCCAAGAACCAACAGATCTCCTTTGTTTTTAATTAAATCGATGCTGATAAAATCTCCCTTGCTTACAAGCAGCAGCAAACCAAATATTGCAATAATAATTCCTCCAGACTGCAAAAGGCTAATTTTTTCTCTGAAAAAGATCGCGGCAAATATTGCCATGAAGATTGGCGCTGTGCCAATAATCCATCCGGTGTTGGCTGCGGTAGTGTACTTTAATCCTGTTACCTGAATCCATAGGTGAAACACAGCAATACATGCAAGAATAAAAATGCTGCCATGGTTTTTAAGATTAACATCAAATTTTTTCTTGGTTACAAGCGCAGAAAACGTGAGCAGTATTGAAGCAAGAATCAATCTTAAAGAAATTATTGTTTCAGGATCTAGTTCTTCCAGGGCAACTTTTGTAGCGATGAACGAAGTACCCCAGAAAATTACAGCAAGAATTATTAGCCAGTATCTAAGAGATTTGTTTTTCAAATTAATGTTGAAGAGAAATTTTAAAGAAAACTAAGTGTTGCCAGCCCGTCTTTGAAAAAGATCTTATTTAGAATTATCAGTTTTCCGGGCAGATGAATATTCTTCAAGGTTGTAATTGATTTCCTTATCAGGCATATCAATTTTAAAAATTTTCACACTGGAATCGGTAAAAAATTTTGTTGCAAGTGTATCGTGGTAATCAGAAAAAACAACCACCCGCTCTATCCCTGCAGCAATTAATGCTTTTGCACAATTTGTGCAGGACATATTTGTAACGTATGCTGTTGATCCTTTTATATTTGCTCCATGAGTAGTGGCTTGTACCAGCGCATTAATTTCTGCGTGATTTGTTCTTACACAGTGATTATCAACAATAAGGCAGCCAACATCATAGCAATGCGGCTGACCGGGAAGCGATCCGTTATAACCAGTTGCAAGCACAAACCTGTCTTTAACAAGTACGCAGCCGCAGTGCATCCTGGGGCATGTTGCTCTTTCCGAAGCAAGCATTGCGAGTTTCAAAAAATATTCATCCCAGGTTGGTCTGTTTTTATTCATAAAATTTCTCTGATTTCGGTGTGGTTCTTTCTAATTAAAAAAGGATGATTTTGTGTGGGGAAATTTAAAGTATTTTTTCTGTTTTACAAGCAGGCGTAATGATTTTATCAAATACGGCTTTGAGCGCGGCATAAGTAAAATTAAATGCTGGCGAATAGATTTTCAGTAATAATCAAAACAGTGTTTTATTATTTATAATATTTTCCTTCAAGTAGAATTTAACTGCATCCCTGGCAGATAACTTAAAGGTTATAAAAACATCGATTCCCTTCTGCTTTAAAGTTTGCAAATTACTCCTGTCCATACCTCTCGATATAACAGTTTTGCAATCATTCACCATTGCTGGTGATTTACTCATGTGACCAAGGGTTCTTGGTTTCAAAGCATTTCTTCTGTACTCGGAACCTTGTATTCCTGATTCTTCAACATCATAAACCAGGTATCCCGTGGTTAGCACAAAAGGAGATTTGATTGTTACCCCATCGTTCGATTCGATGGCGATTTTCATTTTATGTTTCTCCTAAATTAATATTGAGTCAATTAACTTCTTACTCTACTCACCTTGTAGAAAATGATCTTCTGATTTTCGATCTGGATTTTTTTGCAAATCTTTTATGAAGAGATGAGCGGTGCACTTTTCTGCTATTACATACAACACAACTTTGAGGAGCAGGTTTAGCTGAATCAATTTCCCAGTAAAAACCGCATTCATCACAATAAAATTTTTTCTTTGTCATTCTTACATTACCTCCTCTACTTCTTAACTACTTATTTAGTTCGCTTTTCAAATTGGATAAGAACAAAAGCAATAGAATGATAGTGCGAGATAGAATATTCGAAGATTTTTAGCTGTGTCTCATTATGTACAATATAACAAATTATCATTAATTGTCAAGGTTAATTGTTACGTACGGAAGTATTTGATGTTATAAATATTAAAGAGTGGAAAATACAGAAGAAAATTAAGTGTGAAGTTTTAGTTTTTATTCGTAAAATCAAATCATTTCGGAAAGGAGCTCCTGCCGTGGATTTGCAATGACAACTTTATTAACTAAAAGTCCTTTTTCAGAAATAATGTGTGCCCCGGCTTCAACTGCGCTTGTAACTGCGGCTACCTCTCCCGTAACGGAAAAAAATGCTTTGCCACCGAGAGCCATTGCAAGTCGTAATTCAACTAATTCTACTTTGGCTGCTTTTACCGCTGCATCAGCACCTTCAATTAATGATGCAACAGAATACGCTTCCACAATACCTAGAGATTCAAGCATCTCTACATTGTTATGTCCGGCAATTGCAGGAAATATTGTTTTGTGAACATTAGGAATTACAAAATGATCAATCACTCCAAATCCAATTGTATCAACAGCATTGTTTACTGCGGAATTTACAGCGGCTACATCTCCGGCAATCAATGTCATATATTTTCCTGAACAGATTGTTCTGGAAATCATCAATTCAACTTCAGAAGTTTTAAGCATAATATCAGCTGCCTGTATTCCAGAGGCAATGCTTCCCATTTCAATTAAACCAATAGAGTTTTGTTGGATCATTTTATCACCTTAATTAAGAAACTATTTTAATGTACTCGTTTGTTACTTTTTCCACCTTGCCTGAAATTGATGCGTGAACATTTGCACCAAGCATACCATTTGGAACTGATGCAATTAAATCCCCACAAGAAATTTTCTCGCCTTCCTTTACTTCGGGCTTGCAAATCTCACCAATATGCTGCTTAAGCGGTATCTTCACTGTATCAACTTCAAACTTTTTATCGTAATAAGGTGCGGGAACATCGTAATCTTTAAGTTTTAGTTTTTGTATGAGTTGCTTAAGTGGAACTTTTCTCCCTTCTTTTATGGGATGTACTTTAACGGGTTTTTGCTGAATGAATTTGATCCCTTCATTTTTCATTTCAATCTTTGCTTTATCACATGCTTCTTTGGGATACAAATCTTCGGGACAGGCATACAACGTGCACAAACCGCAACTGCAGCATAACTCAGCCATCTGGTTCCAAACGGCACTTCCGGTTTTTGTAAAACCAAGTGAACGCATTACCTTGTGCGGTTCAACCTGGTAACCCAGCAAGTATCGCGGGCAAAATTCTGTACAAAAACTACACTGATCACAAGCTGATTTACCGATGCGGTGCCAATTTTGTTCAGGCTGGTTTTTTCTTTTTATTAAATAGTGTTCCCTTGGAAGAACAATAATTCCGGCAGTAGTTTTTGTTACGACTTCATCCAAATTAAAACTGAGGTTGCCCATCATCACCCCGCCAACAAACAAACCGAAATCCTTAACGGTAACACCACCTACGTGTTTTAAAATATCCTTAAATGATGTTCCAACGGGAACAAAAAAGGATGAGGGATTTTTAACTGCGCCGGCAACACAAATAAACTTTTCGGTTACCGGAATTTCTTCCTCCGCTTTTGCAATGTTGTAAAGTGTTTCAACATTATTAACCACACATCCAACATCA
>CBEPPX010000157.1:0-5274 GCA_965511205.1 uncultured Ignavibacteriales bacterium
GTTGAGAAATTTACAAGTTGGTGTAAAGAATGGATTGAAATTTCAAATACTTGTTTGAAAAATGATTCATCACTCTATATTTGGCTTGGTGCAGATCAGAATAACCACTTCCAGCCGCTGCCCCAATTTATAGCGATGATGGAAGATTCCGGTTTCAATTCCAAAAGTTTTATAACAATGCGCAACCAGCGTGGATATGGAACTCAAAAAAACTGGATGGCTGTAAGACAAGAAATGCTTTTTTATGTTAAAGGTAATCCAAAGTTTAATGTGGAAGCCGGATATACGGACATTCCAAAAATTCTAAAAGGATATTATAAAACTGTTAACGGTAAGGAAACGGAAAATATTGAGAGGGGCAAATCTGAGTTTATACGAGCAGGAAACGTTTGGGTTGATGTTCAACAGATTTTTTACAGGATGGAAGAGAATGTTAATGGCTGCTATGCACAAAAACCTCTTAAAGCTATTGAAAGAATTATTAGTGCCAGCAGCGGCGAAGATGAACTTGTAATAGATTTTTTTTCTCATGCTGGAACCACTTTGCTTGCTGCCGAAAAACTTAACCGTAAATGTTTCACTACTGATATCGATCCGGTTTTTTGTGAAATATCCATTAGAAGATTAGAAAGATTCAGGGAGTGCGGAAAAACCGGCTGGCAAAATTCTAATCCGTTCTATGAAGAGATTTTAAAAAACAAAAAGATTAAGAAATATTTACGGGACAGGTATGATATTGTATATGATGATGCAACGGTAGAAAAGAACACATAAAATTAATATTATTATTTTAATTTGATTGGGATAGGGAAAATTTAGTGACAATTATTGATGGCAAAAAAATTGCGCAGGATATTCGCACAGAATTAAAAAGAGATATTGATAAACTTAAAGAAAGCGGAAGGGGAGTACCCGGTTTAGTTGCAATTTTAATAGGCGAAGATCCTGCTTCACAAATTTACGTTAGAAACAAAGCTAAAGCTTGCGATGAAGTTGGGATAAAAACTAAAACCGAAACACCTGATGCGACGATTTCTGAAAAGGATCTTCTATCGCTAATCGAATCTTACAACAAAAATAAAGAATTCCACGGCATACTTGTTCAACTGCCGCTGCCCAAACATATTAACGAAGATAAAGTTATTGAAGCTATCTCGCCCAAAAAAGATGTTGATGGATTTCATCCTATTAGCGTTGGTAACCTGGTAATTGGTAAGGATGCTTTTCGTTCTTGTACACCCGCGGGTATTCAGGAATTGCTTGTCCGCTATAACATCGAAACAAAAGGAAAACATCTTGTAGTGCTTGGCAGAAGCAACATTGTTGGAAAACCGATTGCAAATATTATGCTGCAGAAGAAAGAATTTGCCAACTCAATAGTTACTGTTTGCCATTCTGCCGCAAAAGATATTTCAGTATATACAAAGCAGGCAGACATTTTAGTTGCTGCTATAGGCTCACCGGAATTTGTTAAAGCAGATATGGTAAAAGAAGGCGTTGTTGTTGTTGATGTTGGAATTAACAGGGTGGAGGATTCTACCAGACCTAAAGGTTACCGCGTTGTAGGCGATGTTAAGTTTGATGAAGTTTCTGAAAAAGCTTCATTTATTACTCCTGTACCAGGTGGAGTAGGACCTATGACAATTGCCATGCTATTAAAAAATACTTACGAAGCATTTATAAAATATAGTGAATGAAATGAACCATAAAATATCGGATGAGAAAATAGCTCCTGATTTTTTAGAAAAAGTTTTAACGGATTATTACTGCCACGGCGATTCCTGCCGTGGATGGGAAACAAATGTTATAACTCAGCCCAAGGCGGTTAAAAATATTGTTGAAGTTGGCGCATCCAGGATTGCTGCGGGACAGGGTGTAGGAAACTCCATAAAAGATAAAATTATGGCTTCCAAAATTGATCATACTTTGCTAAAACCAGATGCCACACCGGATGAAATTAAGGAATTATGCAATGAAGCAAAAGAATATTCTTTCGCATCTGTTTGCATAAATCCTGGTTATGTTACTCTTTGCAGCGAACTGCTTAGAGGAACAGACGTAAGAGTTTGTACAGTAGTTGGATTTCCTCTTGGTTCTACAACCACCGAAGTAAAAAGATTTGAAACAGAACAGGCAATTAATAACGGTGCTACGGAAATTGATATGGTACTAAATGTGGGCAGGTTAAAGCAGGGAGATTATGATTATGCTAAGAACGATGTAATAGAAGTTGTTAGAGCTGCAAAACAGAAAAGCGCGCTCTGTAAAGTAATTATAGAAACTGCACTTTTAACTGATGAAGAAAAAGTTAAAGCATGCATTATTTGTAAAAATGCTGGGGCAGATTTTGTAAAGACTTCCACGGGTTTTAGCAAGGGTGGTGCTACTGTTGGTGATGTTGCACTTATGAAATATGTTGTTGGAAGAGATATTGGCGTCAAAGCTTCGGGCGGTATAAGATCAAAAGAAGATGCAGAAGCTATGATCGCTTCGGGGGCAGACAGGATTGGTGCCAGCGCAAGCGTGAAGATTGTTACCGGGGGAAAAAGTGAAAGCAGTTACTGAGATTAAGATATTTGATTAATTAAAATGATCCTTGATGTTATCGTAATCGAAACGAATGACGGATTTACCGCAGAAATCCCCTCCTTATCCGGCTGTGAAAGCTGGGCACACGATGAAGAATCCGTGTTAAAGAAAATCATTGAACTCGCTTCATTTTATCTTAATGTTAACAGTGGAAAATTTAAACTTGATAAAGCACGTCGTACAAAAACCAGATCCACTTACAAATTGGTCTTCAACAAAGGTGCTTATTGAAACAGACCAGGACTGAAAAAAGAATTAATAAAATAAGAGCAGTTGTTTCAAAAAGACAGCCTTCCCTGAAAATTATTCTTGAGGATATTCACGATCCGCATAATGTAAGTGCTATTTTTAGAACCTGCGATGCAGCCGGTATTCCTAAAGTTTCATTACTATATAATATTGAAAAGTTCCCTAAAATTGGTAAAAAATCTTCAGCTTCTGCATTTAAATGGATTGAGAAAGAAAAATTTAAAAGTGTAGAAGAATGCTATAAACAGCTTCGATTAGAAGGATATAAAATTTATGTGTCTTCAATTTCTGAGTGTGCAAAAGATCTTTATGAAATTGATTTTACAGAAAAGGTTGCTATTGTAATGGGAAATGAGCATCGTGGAGTATCTAAAGAAGCTGAGGATTTGGCAGACGAAAAATTTTACATTCCTATGTATGGAATGGTGCAAAGTCTTAATGTATCTGTATCTGCGGCAATAACAATTTACGAAGCTCTCAGGCAGCGCACCGCGAAAAGTATGTATGATAAAAGTGAACTTAATGATGAAGAAATAGAAGAGTTGATTAATAAGTGGAGCAAAAAGTAATTAAGAACTTGGATGATCCAATCTTTTAATAAAATAGAAAAAGTTTTCGCTTCATTAACTTTACACGGCGATAAATCAATTTCGCATAGAGCTTTAATCTTTTCAGCTCTTGCGAATGGTGAATCGGAAATTACCAACCTTCCGCAAAGTGATGATATTAAATCAACAATTAACTGCCTAAAGCAGCTAGGTGTTCAGATAAAAGAGGAAGTGAACAGAACAAAAGTATATGGGAGAGGATTTAAAGGATTCGTAAAACCGGAAAAACCATTGAACGCAGGAAATTCAGGTACAACTGCACGATTATTAAGCGGAATATTAGCAGCACAGGACTTTGATTCCGTTATTGAAGGTGATAATTCACTTTCAAGAAGACCAATGAATAGAATAATTGAACCGTTGAGTATGATGGGAGCACGTATTTCTGGAACGGCAGGAAATACGATTCCACTGAAATTTTATATTGCTGATCAAATAAACTCGATTACCTATGAATTACCTGTTCCAAGTGCGCAGGTTAAAGGTGCAATTCTTTTAGCAGGACTATATTCAGATATTATTACCAAAGTTATTGAGTCATATCAAACAAGGGACCATACAGAAAGAATGCTTGGATTAGATACTGAGAAACATCAAATAAAATCTGTAATCTCTGTTTCTAAAAGCAATTACCCGGTTTCGCAAAAGTATTATGTGCCTGGTGATATTTCAACTTCTGCTTATTTTATTCTTTTAGCTATACTAACGAAGAGTGCGAATTTAAATATTAGAAATATCTCGCTAAATCCTACAAGAATTGGACTGCTTGATATTCTTAAAAATATGGGGGCAGATATAGAAATTGAGCAAACGGGAGCATCCAACGGTGAGCCGTTTGGGAATATAAATGTTATGGGTAGTGAACTAAATAATGTTAATGTGAGTGAAGAGATCATTCCTAGCATAATCGATGAAATTCCGATATTAACAATTGCTGGAATATTTGCTGAAGATGATTTTGAAATAAGACATGCAAAGGAACTTAGAGTAAAAGAATCAGATAGAATAAGTGCACTGTGTTACAATTTAGCGCTTCTAGGTTTAAATGTTGAAGAGTTCGATGATGGGTTTAAGGTCTCCGGCAAAATAAAAATCAGGAAACCTGTATTTAAAAGTTTTGGCGATCATAGGATTGCTATGGCATTTGGAATACTCTCCTGCCTGCTGGATGATGGTGGTAAAGTTGATGGTTTTGAATGTGTCTCTGTTTCTAATCCTGGATTTATAGATCAGCTTAAATCAATTACAAGTTAGCTAATCACATCTCAATTACCTGGTGCTCAAATTTATTTATTTCCAGTTTATCAAAAATAAATTTTACAAAATCAATCCCATACTTGTTTGCAAAGTTTACAAAATTCAGTTCGCGTTCCTGCAAATTAGAATTAGGATAAAGATTTATTGCAGCCCGGTCTATTTGTCTTAATGTAACCTCGTACTTTTTTTGCTCTGTTTTTTCCGCTTTACCTTTTAATTCATCCAGGGCACCAAGTATTTTATCCCTGTACTTTTTACTACCGTCTGCAGTTTGCTTATCCAGTTCAAAAAGTTTCTCCTTAAGGCGGTCAAATGCCAGTTCAATTTCAATTGTAACACTAGAAAAAACATCTTCTAACGAAGTTTCCGTAATCGATTTGATTACTCCTTTCTTAACATTATCAACATCAATAAAGAGATCGCCGATAGAGATTGAATATTTATCGAGTGTTTTAGTAATTGATTTTTCAACATAAGTAGCGGAAGACCTTGGATAAATGATTGGAGGTGAAACATTAAAAAATGAATAAAGGGATTTAACTTGCGCGAAGTAAGAAATTTCACTTGGTCC
>CBEPPX010000158.1:0-5252 GCA_965511205.1 uncultured Ignavibacteriales bacterium
CGCATTGAATAAGCATCCTGAACTTTTTGTTTTAGTTTTCCTGTTTGTAAATCACTTCCATTAACACATTTCATGATCGCATTTGCACTTCTAACCGCCCCGGGGAATCCTCTTAATTTGTGAAGGCGTTCATCGTAAGGATTCATATTTGCATGAAGAGCTTCCAAACTCATAGAAGCAGCTATTTCTGCCTGCTTAAGCCATCGGTTTATATCATATAATTGAAGAGCGCTTATTGCGGTAATAAAGTTAGAACCGTTTATTGTTGATAAACCATCACGGGCTTCCAATCCCGGAACTTCTATTCCCGCTTTTTCAAATGCATCTTTACCTGGAAGTCTTTCGCCTTTATAAAACGCTTCCCCTTCGCCCATCAACAGTAAAGCTATTTGAGACATTGGCGCCAAATCTCCGCAAGCACCTACAGAACCTTTTTCGCAGACAACCGGGGTAACATTTTTGTTCAGCATTTCAACAAGTGTTTGTGTTATTTCGGGTCTGCAGCCAGAATTACCGTGAGCATGTACATTTATTCTTCCAGCAATTGCACCTCGTACATATTCAATCGGCATCGGATCACCAATGCCGGCAGAGTGATTATAGATAAGATATTTTTGAAAATCCTTTATCTGATCATCATCCAAAACTATCTCAGAAAATTCCCCAATACCTGTATTAACGCCGTACATAATTTCTTTTGCTTTAATTTTTTCTTCAAGCATTGCACGGCAGATTTTTATTCTTTCAAGTGCTGATTTATCGAGTTCAACTTTTTCTTCAAGCCTGGCAATACGCACTACTTTTTCAATCGTTAACCCTGAACCATCAAGGACTATGGACATTTCTTCCTCCGTAAATAGATGTAATTATTGAAATGAAAATTAAATAATTGTAAGGAGAAATCAGAGGAAAAATATTGAGGATAAACCTCAGTTTACTTTAGTTCCTTGCGTTAATCAGTTTCCTTATCTTATCTGAATTCTCTTTATTAGTTCGGTATGCAAATTTTACTGTATCGTGGTTATATTTTGTAGAGGTCACTTCAGCAAGATCATGGATTCGGGATGCAAGTTTTGTTTCATCAATATTTAACTCAATCTCTTCCTCAACAAACGCATTTTCAATATTTGCTATAAGAACCTGCTGAAGCTTGGAAATATTAATTCCCTTTTGTGCTGAGATGATAACAGAATCTTTGTAACTGTTTCTAATAAATTCAATTTTATTTTTATCTTTAATTAAATCCACTTTGTTGAAGACTTTTATCACCTTCTTATCCTTGCTTCCAAATTCTTTTAACGTTTCTTCAACAATTTTTAGATGGTCTTCGTAATAATGGTGTGAAAGATCAATAAGATGAATAATAAGATCAGCATCTCTCACCTCGTTTAGTGTGCTTTTAAATGATGCCACAAGATGAGGAGGAAG
This sequence comes from uncultured Ignavibacteriales bacterium, assembly GCA_965511205.1. GTDB lineage: Bacteria > Bacteroidota > Ignavibacteria > Ignavibacteriales > Ignavibacteriaceae > JAZGGS01. The sequence continues at coordinate 1,429 of CBEPPX010000158.1, forward strand.
TTTCCGTATAAAACCAACAGTATCGCTCATCAAAACTCTTTCTTTCGTATCAAGCGCAAAAGCCCGTGTAGTGGAATCGAGTGTTGCGAAAAGTTTATCTTCAGAAAAAACATTAGCATTGGTAAGAAGATTAAACAAAGTAGATTTGCCTGCGTTAGTGTATCCTGCAAGCGCAACTTTTATATATGATTGTCTTCCACTGGTTTGTGTGGTTCTCTGTGCTCCAATTTTTTTCAGTTTCTCTTTAAGATGACTAATTCGGTTACGAATTAATCTTCTATCAGTTTCAATTTGAGTTTCACCAGGACCTTTTGTGCCAATACCTCCGTACTGTTTTGAAAGGTGAGTCCATGCACGGGTAAGCCGCGGCAGCATATACTCAAGCTGTGCAAGCTCAACCTGTGTTTTTGCTTCTTTGGTCTTTGCACGCAAAGCAAAAATGTCGAGAATCAGCCCGCTTCGGTCAATTATTTTCCGGTCAATAAGTTTTTCAAGATTTCTAACCTGCACAGCCGTAAGGTCATCATCAAATATTACAAGACTTATCTCATTCAGTTCAACAAGCTGTGCAAGTTCTTCCGCTTTTCCTTTTCCGATATAAAAAGCCGGGTCGGCAGTGCTTCGTGATTGAACAATTTTAAAAATTGTATCCGCTCCGGCAGTATCTGCAAGCTCTTCAAGTTCTAAAATATGTTCTTCAACAACCTCTTTGCTTACTGATCTTGTATTAAGAGCAACAAGTATTGCTCTTTCTCTTGTTTGTTTTGGAACTTCTATCATCATCCTTTCACTTCTGCCAATTCCTTTTTAATATTTCGTGCAACGGTCATCTCTACTAACGCAAGTAAAAGTGCTGCAATTAAGAAGTACCGCCACAATTCTGAACCAAAGCGTGCTTGAAGTATAACCTGCAAAGGGTTCTCGTCCTTTCCTATTTTTACATGCGTTCCTTTAAAATTTATTTTTTGAAGATAGGTATCAAACCCTTCGTCAGTTAAATAATTAATCTTGGATTCTACTGGATCGGTGTTAACACTAACATTATCGAGCAGTTTTTCACCTGAATAAAATTTATAAATGCCTGCGTAGTCTGTTGCGGAATAAAATAAAAAATCTGATCCTGTATTTTCCGCAAGGTTGATCAGGTCTTCCTGCTTTCCGGGCTTTTCTATTCTTATCTGCGGAAGATTCCTGGTTGATATATTAACATTTATTTTTTCCCCGGCTAAATAGTCAGTTTCACTTTTATTTTTTGAAGAAAGATAGAATACCGATTTATTAATCAATGGTGCAAAAATACTTTTAAGTGGAAAGTCGCTCCAACCGGTAACTGGAGAAGAGTTAAATAGAAATACTTTCCCTTTGGAAACAGAATATTCACTCATAAATGAAGATCCATCAACAAGAGTGATAATACTTTTTCCTTTACCTTTAGTTTGAATTCTGTAGTAGGAAGATATTTGCGGCGATTCAATTTCTGTTTTTGTTTCTTCTATGAAGATATCTCTAAAGAGTGGATGTTCAAATTCTACTTTTTCAAATTCGAACGGCTGCCCGGTTTCATCCGATTTAATCAGTTGAGTTGCTGATGGCAAACCAAGTGATGTTAATAAGTTACTGAATCCAGCCAAGTTTGGAACTGATCCCGGGAAAACGACTATCCCTCCACCATTATTTAAAAAATCTTTAAGCTTATTAATACCTGAGGGCAAATTACTGCCGATCAGGAAGATTACGTTGTAATTATTTAATGGTAATCCCGTAAGCTGGGATAATCCTTTTGAAGTGATTACAAAATTTTCGGATGTGGAGGAAGATGATATAGCAAGCTTGATATATTTTGAATCTTCCGGGTTATTGTAGAGAAGCAGAATATTAATTTTTTCAGGAATAAAAATAGATGTAAAACGTTTATTATCATACAAAACATCATCATCTTCAATCTCTGCAATAACATCTACGTAACCGGTTGCCTTTAACGGGGCTTCCATATTTATGGTTTGCGTAGCTCCCGGCTGAATATTTACAGTTTGCTGCGCACTCCTATTCCCATCTATGTAAAGCGAAACTATTGTATTATCTGCCGGCTGGTTTGAAAAGTTATTTACATTAACAGAAAAACTAACTGTTTTATTTTTTTCGAAAATGCTTGTGTTTACTTTTAATTCGCTTAACGCAATGTTATCAACTTCTTTACCGGAAAAATTGAAGGAATACAATTTTACATTTTCCTTCAGCATTTCGCCAAGGTTTTCCAGATTCTCTTCAGCGGCAAGCCTTTCCTTTTGAAAATCTGTCAGCAGGTAAATCTCCTTATTAAAATTCTCTGAAGTAGAAATGACCTGTGCTGCTTTAACTATTGCATTGTTTAGTTCGTTTGTAGTATAATTTATTTTAAGTTCACCCAGTTCATTTTCCAGCTTGGATAGATTGGTTGTAAGATTTATTTCATCCGGTTGGTACGAAATGAGTATTATTCCCGCTTCATCTCCTTCTTCAAACTGTGTTAATAAATTTTTAATGGTTTGCTTTGCCTGGTTAAAATAAGAACCATCCTGATCAACAACAGACATACTAAACGTATCATCGAAAATAAAAACTGCCGTAGTTTTTGCGGCAGAAGTTGTACCGCCAATTGATATTCCTTCAAGAGTTGGTCGTGCAAATGCTGTAACAAGCAAGAGTATTATCATAACTCTTAACGCAAGCAGCAGCCATTGTTTTAGTTTGATCTTTCTTATTTTATTTTTTTGCAGCTCCTTAAGAAATCTCAGCGTACTGAATTCTATCTTTTTAAGCTTTCTTAAATTAAACAGGTGAATAAGCACCGGGATGCTCGCTGCTAGTAGTCCGAACAGAACTGCAGGATTTAGAAACGTCATTTTTCCTTATTATTTATTCTTTTCTAAAATATTTTCCTCACACAGTCAAAATAGTAATATCTGTTTCCTTAAACCATATACGATTTTTTCTACAAATGAAACATTATCAATCCGCCTGAAAATATTTTTTTATTATTTTGCACTTGCTTTTTCTTAAATCATCAAGTATTATTGCGTTATAACATACTTTAATAATAGCAAACACTTATGGGAAAAATATTAAATAAAAGATTGAAGCAAAAAAAATTCAAGAATGTTGACCATGAAGCCTTTCTGAATTTGTTTATTGCGTCCAACTATTTACGGGGAAAGATTGAAATAGTGTGTAACGAGCAAGGTATAACTCATTCACAGTTTAATGTGTTAAGAATTTTGAAAGGTGTTCATCCTGATGGGTACCCTCGGTACGATATAATTTCGAGGATGGTAGAACCAGCACCGGATGTTACACGGTTAATTGACCGGCTGATCAGAGATGAGCTGGTTGAAAGATATTACTCGGAAGAAGATAGAAGACTCTCCTGCTCGAGGATTACTAGCAAGGGAATAGCTTTGCTAAATAAAGTTAATCCAAAGGTGGATATGTTTATCAACGAATTTTCGGGTGTGTTAACAAAAGCTGAAAAAGCAAATCTTTCAGCGTCTTGTGAAAAGCTGTATGAGGGTGAACTTGCTAAATAAGAAAAAAATTTCATTATAAGCAGAACCAACTAAAATGAGGCGCACTACAAAAGTGCACCTCAAACAATTATTTTATTTATTTTTCTCCGCAATCAAATTAAGTGCGCTTCCTGCTTTAAACCATTCTATCTGCGCTTTATTCATTGTGTGGTTCAACATTACTTCATTAGATGTACCATCTTTATGTTTGACTATCATCTTAACCTGTGTACCTGGAGCTAATCCATTCAGTCCAACTAAACTAATCTTATCATCTTCAAG
>CBEPPX010000159.1:0-5199 GCA_965511205.1 uncultured Ignavibacteriales bacterium
ACTGCAAAGAAAAAACGCAAACCTCGTATGCGCAGAAAAGCTGGTGATACAAAGGTCGAAGAAACTCCTGTTGCTAAGAAAAAGAAACGAGTTAAAAAGTTTGAGATAAATGAACAAGATGTAAAAAAAGCCATCAAAAAAACCTTATCAAGTATGGATGATAGCCGGGTTTCCGGTAGAGCAAGCTTTAGAAAAAAGAAAAGACAAGACAGGGAAGCCGAAGTAGAAAGAATACAGGAAGAAATGGTCCTGGAAGGTCAAAAGATAAAAGTAAATGAGTTTATTGCTGTTAACGAACTTGCGAATTTAATGCAGGTGCCTGTTGGTGATGTTATTTCTAAATGTATTGAACTTGGATTGATGGTTTCTATAAATCAGCGGCTTGATGTGGAAACTATAACCATGGTCGCAGATGAATTTGGGTTTGAAGTTGAATTCCAAGAAGAATATACTGCCGAAGCTCTTGAAGATGTTGAGGACGATCCCGAATCTTTAAAATTCCGTTCACCTGTTGTTACAATTATGGGTCACGTAGATCATGGAAAAACCTCACTTCTGGATTATGTAAGAAGAACAAATGTTGTTGCCGGTGAATCGGGTGGAATTACACAGCACATTGGTGCTTATAAAGTGGATGTTGGTGACGATAAATCAATAACCTTCCTCGATACTCCAGGTCATGAAGCATTTACAGCTATGAGGGCACGCGGTGCGCAGTTAACCGATATTGTTGTGCTTATTGTTGCTGCGGATGATGCCGTGATGCCGCAAACAGTTGAAGCAATAAACCATGCCCAGGCAGCTGAAGTGCCAATTGTTATTGCGATTAATAAAATTGATAAACCGGGCGCCAATGCAGAAAAAATTAAGCAACAACTTGCTGATAGAAATATCCTTATTGAAGATTGGGGAGGTAAATATCAGTGTGTGGAAATTTCTGCAAAAGCAGGTACTAACATTGACAAGCTGCTGGATTCAATATTACTTGAAGCAGAAATGCTCGATTTAAAAGCAAATCCGGATAGAAATGTACGCGGCGCTGTTGTTGAAGCAGAGCTTGATAAAGGAAGAGGAATTATTGGAACAGTTCTGGTGCAAAAAGGAACACTAAAAATCGGCGATCCTTTTGTTGCGGGAATCTACCAGGGTAAAGTACGGGCAATGTTCGATGAAAGAGGTAAAAAAGTTTTTGAAGCAGCTCCATCAACACCAGTTTTAGTATTAGGTTTGGAAGGTACGCCGCAAGCTGGCGATACTTTTGTTGTTCTTGAATCGGAAAGAGTTGCCAGGGAAATAGGACTTAAAAGACAACAGCTTAAAAGAGAGCAGGATCAGAAACAGGTTCATCATATCACGCTTGATGAAATTGCAAAACAAATTAGCATTGGCGGAGTAAAAGAACTTCCACTTATAGTAAAAGGTGATGTGGATGGTTCCGTTGAAGCTTTAGCCGATTCTCTGATGAAACTTTCTACAGAAGAAGTTATTGTGCAGGTTATTCATAAAGGTGTTGGCGGTATCTCCGAGAGTGATGTGCTGCTTGCCGATGCATCGGATGCAATTATTATCGGTTTTCATGTAAGACCAAACTTAAATGCACGTAAACTTGCTGAAAAGCAAAGTGTTGACATAAGAATGTATAGTGTTATTTACGATGCAATAAACGAAGTTAAATCTGCCTTGGAAGGTTTACTCTCGCCAGTAGTTTCAGAAGAAGTTGTAGCAACAGTTGAAGTAAGAGACTTATTCAAAGTTCCAAAATTTGGAACTGTTGCCGGCTGTTATGTGCTTGAAGGTAAAATTTCCAGGAGCAGCAAAATCAGGTTGATTAGAGATGGTATTGTAATACAGGAAGGTGAAATTGGAACCCTGCGCAGGTTTAAGGATGATGTTAAAGAGGTAGATGCCGGCTATGAATGCGGTCTGAATATTAATAACTATAATGATGTTAAAGTTGGTGATATACTTGAAGCTTACAAACTGGTTGAAACAAAACAAACCCTTGCCTGATTTTACTAAACACTAATTAGCTCTCAGCAAATTAATATATTAAAATACCCAGCAATAAAATGTCATCCCATAGAATTGATAAAGTTGAACAGCTTATAAAAAAAGAAGTTAGCTCCATCTTCTTACATAAAATTCAACAACCCGAGCTTGGGTTTATTACAATAACTAACGTTAAAGTAAGCCCCGATCTTAAAATGGCAAAAATTTATCTATCGGTTCTTGAAAAAGAAACAAGAGAATTTGTGCTGGACCGGATAGATAATAAAACCAAGTTTATACGCACGGAGCTGGCTCATAGAATAAGTTTGAAGTTCGTTCCCGAAATAAAATTTTTTATTGATGACACCCTCGATTTCGTTGAAAAAATTGAAGGATTGATTAGCAGGATCCATAAAGAAGATGGTAACAAAACAAACGAGTGATTTTTTAAAACTGGATTTTAAAACCGGCGAAGTTTTACTGATCGACAAACCTCATAGTTGGACATCATTTAAAGTAGTAAACAGAATTCGGAGAGCAACTAATGCCCGCCGCGTTGGTCATGCAGGTACGCTCGATCCCCTGGCTACGGGATTATTGATTTTGTGTACGGGGAAAAAAACCAAAGAGATTTATAAATACCAGAACTTAAATAAAACCTATAGCGGTATAATTACACTCGGATTAACTTCACCATCTATGGATGGTGAAACAGAAACAAAAGCGCACCCAATACCGGAAAAGCTGGATGAAGAGCAGATTAAAATTATACGCGATCGGTTCCTTGGTGAGATTTCTCAAATTCCGCCGATGTATTCAGCGCTAAAAGTTGATGGGCAAAAACTCTATAAATTAGCCCGAAAAGGGAAAACTGTAAAGAGAGAACCGCGCAAGGTAACTATTTACAGCTTTGATATTTTAAAGATAGATTTGCCCGATATTCATTTTGAAATTAGCTGTTCTAAAGGTACATACATTAGGGTAATTGCAAACGACTTTGGCGAAAAGCTGGGATGTGGAGGAATTTTAAGCAATTTACGCCGGACAAAAATTGGCGAATACTCAGTAAATGATGCTTTGGAAGTTGATCAGTTTTTGAAATCAATTGACGAAAAAAATTTACTAATGTAGATGGATTTAGCCCATATTACTATAAATGGTAGTGGGTTTTTCATTTCATTTTCCTGTTAATTAAAGTATATTTATAAGCTTTAATTCATATTCTGAGATAATATGCAGATATACCAAGATTTTTTAGAAGTAGAACATAACGACAACACTATTATTACGCTTGGAACCTTTGATGGAATTCATTTGGGGCATAAAGAAATTATTGGAGCGGTTGTTCAGAAAGCAACAGAATTTGGCGGCAGAAGTCTGCTTATAACATTTTCGCCTCACCCGCGTAAAGTTATTCCCGGGGGCAATAAAATTAAACTGTTAAGCACACTTTCTGAAAAGAAAAAAATAATTGAAACTTTTGGAATGGATAACCTGTTGGTTATTCAATTTACAAAAGAATTCTCGCAGCAAACTCCTGAAGAATTTGTTGAAAAATATCTAATTAATGGTATTGGTGTTAAAGAAATTGTTATTGGCTACGATCATCACTTTGGAAAAGGAAGAGGCGGAGATATAGAAATTTTGAAAAAGAAAGGGGAAGAAATAGGATTTGGTGTAACAGCTGTTCCGGAATATAAGATTGATGATATTATTGTTAGCAGCACAAAGATACGTAAGGCACTTATTGCGGGCGATATTGTAAATGCTAATAAAATGTTAGGGCGCTTTTATTCTTTCGAAGGAGTAGTTGTACCTGGAGACAAACGGGGAAGGGAACTTGGATTTCCCACAGCAAATCTTCTGGTAGAAAATGAAGATAAACTTTTACCTGCAACAGGCATCTATGCTGCAGAGTGTATTGTTGAAGAAAATAAACATAACGCCCTTTTAAGTATCGGCAGCCGCCCTACTTTTCATGAGGCGGGAGAAATAATTCCCGAAGTTTATATTATTGATTTCAACAAACAAATTTATAACCAAACTGTTCGGGTTAATGTTGTAGATAGAATAAGAGGAGAAGAAAAATTTTCGTCTGCTGAAGAGCTTGTAAAGCAGATGAAAAATGATAAAGAAATTGGATTAAAAATTTTAAAGCAAATTAATTGATCCCGGTTAATTCTGGGATTACATTGTATAATTAATATAAGGTATAGTAGAATGACAAAAGAAGAAAAGCAAGAGATCGTTAAGAAATTTGGCAAAAGTGAAAATGATTCCGGCAGATCGGAAGTACAGATTGCGCTTTTAACAAAAAGAATTAACGATCTTACTGACCACTTTAGCACGCACAAAAAGGATCACCATTCCAGAAGAGGATTAATGATGATGGTTGGCAAGAGAAGAAGACTGTTGGATTATCTAACGGCAAAAGACATAGAACGATACAGAGTAATTATTAAAGAATTGAATATTAGAAAGTAAGGTTTAAAAATGATTGTTAAAAAAGAAGTTGAAATTGGCGGGAAAATATTATCCATAGAAACCGGTAGATATGCAAGACAAGCAAACGGCGCCGTTATGGTTCGCTATGGAGATACAATGGTTTTGGTCTCTGCAGTTGCCGAAACAGAAGCAAAAGAAGATAGGGGCTTTTTCCCTTTGCAAGTTGAATACCGCGAAAGAACCTCTGCTGCAGGAAAAATTCCGGGCGGGTTCTTTAAAAGAGAAGCGAGACCTACCGAAAAAGAAATACTAACTGCAAGATTAATAGATAGACCGATAAGACCTTTATTCCCAAAAGATTTCCAAAATGAAACACAAATTATTTCATTCGTACTCTCGTACGATGGTGAAAACGATCCCGATGTGCTCGGTGCAATAGGTGCATCTGCTGCTTTAACAATTTCAGATATCCCTTTTGATGGTCCTATTGCTGAAATAAGGGTTGGAAGGATAGATGGGCAATTTGTTGTAAATCCATCGCACGCTGAAATAGATAGCAGCGATATGGAGCTTATAGTTGCCGGAACTGAAGATTCGATTATGATGGTGGAAGGTGAATCGAACGAGGTGAATGAAGAAGAACTGCTTGATGCATTAAAGTTTGCTGAGTCTGAAATAAAGAAAATTGTTAAGCTCCAGCTAGATCTTAAAGAAGAAGTAGGCAAGCTTAAATGGGAGGTAGAAAAAAAGGAAGTTGATGAAGAT
>CBEPPX010000160.1:0-5199 GCA_965511205.1 uncultured Ignavibacteriales bacterium
CTACGCGGGCAGCAATGCTAACTGTTTCATCAGTTGAATCATCTAAAACCTGTATCTCAAATTTATCTTTGGGGTAGTCAATCTTGCATATTGTATTGATTAACCGTTCTACCACATATAATTCGTTATAAAGTGGAAGTTGAATGGTTACATTTGCATCGCATTTAAAATCTGGCTTAGGTTCATGTTTAACTTCTTTATACTTTCTATGGTAAAAGAGCATTACAAAACCATGAAGACCAAAAACAAATAATATTAAAAGAGCAACAAAATATCCAACAAGTATAATTTCATCCATTATTAAAATCCTTTAGTTAATCACCATCCCGAAACAACAGCTAACAAGATATCTTCGGAAATTTTATCGAGCGCTATCTCAATCGCCTGTTCTCGTTTATTTTCGATGTCAGCCGGTTCGTAGTCACCATAATTAGAAAAATCCTGATCAAAAATTGTTTTACGTTCGACTAAATCTTTATAAATAACTTTTACCGTTATTGTAACTCTCCTCGAGGAAATATCTTCGCCAGCGCTAACAACAGAAGGTGCATCGGAGAAGGAAACAATAACAGACTCAAGAATTGCATCTGCTTTAGTTCGTTCAGCAACCTGGAGTGAATTATCTTCAATAAATTTATTAATTATCTCTTCAGTAAGCAGTTCTCTTAAACCGGGGACACCCGCGCCGCTTCTGTCTTCCACAATAGGAATTGAAATGCTGTTAAGGTGTTCAGGAACTGATGCACCGGTAAATGAGTATGTACAGCAACCAATAAATTTAAACAATGTAAAACTTATGAACAAGAAAAAGAACATAAGTTTGGTTTGGTTTGCAATCTTTTTAAACAATTTTTTTTCCATACTCTAAATTTACTGAATATTATATTCCTTAATCTTCCTGTAAAGTGTTCTTTCGCTTATATTTAGCATTTTAGCAGCTTTCCGCTTGCTGCCCCGCGTTTTATCCAAAGCGTTTATTATTGCCTCTTTTTCCATCTCGTTCAAAGGTAAGATTGTTTTACTCTCTTCCTTTTTATTCCGTTCAAAAACCTCATCCCGCTGGTGGATTAGAAAATCCTTCAAATCAACCAGGTCTTTTTTAATTTCGAACAGAGCACGGAAGAGTATTTCTCTATCTGCTTCCTCGGGAGATTTTTTTAAAAATACCGGCAGATTTCTGCTGTGGTTAGAATCTTCCCGCTGAATAAAAAGGGAGCTAAACGAATGCAGGTCAATCACTCCATCTTTATTAAGAACAATTGCACTTTCAATTACATTTTTTAATTCTCTTACGTTGCCCGGCCAGTTATATTCTTTTAGCTCTTCCATTGCTTCAGGAGTTACCTGCGGCGGAGCGATTTTATGTTCCTCTGCATAATTGTTAATAAAAGTAAGAGCAAGCTCTTCAATATCGCCCCTTCTTTTCCGAAGCGGTGGGATGCTTAAACTTACTGCTTTTAGCCGGAAGAAAAGATCTTCTCTGAAACGTTTTGTATCTACTTCTTCCTGCAGATCTTTATTTGTTGCTGCAATAATTCTAAGGTTTACTTTTGTAACAGTTTCCGCCCCAATTTTCATAAACTCTTTTGATTCTATCGCCCGTAAAACTTTAACCTGCGTACTAAGCGGCATTTCAGCAATCTCATCTAAAAAGAGTGTTCCGCCATCGGCAATTTCAAAATATCCCTTACGATGATCTATGGCACCGGTAAATGAACCCTTCTTGTGACCGAACAATTCGCTTTCCAGAATACCTTCTGGAATAGCACCGCAGTTTACACTAACTAACGGTTTACCAGCTCTTCTGCTAGATTCGTGAATTGCTTTTGCAAAAACTTCTTTACCTACTCCACTCTCACCATAAATTAATATTGTGATGTCAGAATCGGCAATCTGGGTTACAACATCAACAAGATCATTTACCTGTTGAGAATCTCCGATAATTCCATGTTTATTTTTAAATTCTTTTCTATCCATTCAACCGGGATTATATTTCTTAATTTGATGGCAACGTGACAAATTGTCGCAGTGCAAAAATAGTGATTTCCTTGTAAATATTAAATATGATTAGAAATGCTGAATTAAGAGGTTTTTGAGAGGAAATTATGTCACAGCTTGATTTTTAAGCCATCTGTGGCAATTATCGTCTTTTTTCTCACATCTTCCGGTAACTGCTTCAAATCAAAATTAAGTTTGGATTCATCCTCTTCTGTAATATGTGTTAATATTATTTTTGATGGATTAATTTTTTTCGCTGCAATTAAAATTTCTTCAAGTGAAATGTGAGTTGTCTCAGTGATGAATATATTAGTCTTCATATCTTTAAAAATATAAAGATCGTCTATGCTACCAACATCGCCTGTGTAGTGAATCCTCTTCCCCTCAACTTTAAATAAGAAGCTTAAACAAGCAAAACTTATATTGGAATAATTTTCATACTCAGTTAATTCTGTAAGATGAGAATTCCGATCAGCTAAAATTTCTATTTCATCATTTATCGAAAAAGATTCTTTTATAGTGAATGGTTCATAATTTATTTTAAATCCTAACCTTTCAGGAAACAGATAGGAGTTAATTAAATAATTCTCAATAACATTTATTAGTTCTTCATGAACAAAGATAGTTAGCGGTTCAGTCCGTTTGTACATTTTCATCTGAACAATTAAAGCTGCTAAACCTGTATAATGATCAGGATGAAGATGTGTGAGTATTATTCCGTTAACTGAATTGAAATCTATTCCTGCTTTTAAAAAAGCTTTAGAAATTCCATCGCCGGCGTCAACAAGAAGGTTAAAAGTTTTAGATGAAATAAGAAATGAGGAGTGCTCTCTTTTTAAAGATGCTTTACCAGAACCGGTTCCTATAAAAGTTATTTCCATGGATTTATTTTACCATGTAATTGGGACTATTCTTCCGGAGAGTTTATACTTTGTATTTATTACCTGAAGAAAACCCTCGGCATCATTTTTGCTCAAAAATTTTCCAACATACACAATATGAAACATTGTTCCGCCCACTAGTTTTTCTTTTGTTTCAGAAAAAATACCCGAATTAAGAAATTCTGTTTTTAATGATTCTGCATTTTCGCGGTTAGAAAAAGCTCCAGCTTGAATTGTAAATTTAAATTCCTGCTCTGCAACAGTTTCTTCTCCATTAACTTCAGTACTATCCTCTTCGTTATTAACAGCAATATCTCCATCCCCTGGGAATTTATTCTGCTGTGCAATTTTTATATAAGGAGAACCGGCATAATCCAACATGAGCTGGTCTAATTTTTTTTGTGCTGTTTCATACAAACCAAGTGCGTAGTAATACGAAAATATCCTGTAGAGAGCAGCATCGGCATACTTGCTTGTAGAGTAGTTATCAACAATATCCTGGTAAATTACAACAGCCATTTGCCCGTTTTCAGTTAACACACCTTCCAGGAATTTAACTGCCGGGTTTTCTGGGTATTCTTCTTTAAGATCTAAAAGTTCAGATCGTACTTCATCAATATTGCCGCTTTCGATTTGCTTAAGGTATGGAATAATATCAACATCCTGGGAGTATGCCAGACTATTCAAAATGAATAATAATATTAAAGTTGGAATAACTGTTTTAATCCATATTTTATATCGCATAGTTCTTCCCTGCAAAAATAACTTAAATAAATTAACCGGTAAGTGAAAGTGAATCTTCAACAATTTTGGAAACCCTGATAAAATCTCCAAACAATGTTGCCGAAGTTGCACGGTTCAATTTCACATCTACATAATCGCCTGTTTTAATATCATTATCGAGCGGAAGAATAACAACTTTATTTGTATCGGTTCTACCGGAAAAGAATTGTTCCGACTTCCTGCTAAAGCCCTCAACCAGCACAGTTACTTCCGTTCCAATAAGTTCCTGGTTTATTTCATACGATATCTGCCGTTGTAAATTAATTATTTCCTGCAATCTTTTTCCCTTGGTTTTTTCCGGAACATCATCTTCCATCTTAAATGCTTTTGTTCCCTCTCTTGGAGAATACTTAAACATATAAGCTCCGTCATATCTAACTTCTCTCATCACATCAAGCGTCATCACATGATCTTCATAAGTTTCAGTCGGAAAACCTGCAATAATATCTGTAGAAAAACTTACACCAGGAATAATTTGTTTTGCTTTTTCAATCAACTGTAAATAATGATCGATAGAATAAGTACGATTCATTAATTCTAAAATTCTATCAGAGCCGGATTGAACAGGAAGATGAATGAAATTGCATAGATTAGGATGTTCAGCAATTGTGTATAATAGTTTATCGGAAAGATCCTGCGGGTGCGAAGTTGTAAACCTAACTCTCAGAGAGCGATCCACACTTGCACATGCAGCTAAGAGATCTGCAAAGTCATTCTTTTCATCAAGGTAAGAATTAACATTTTGCCCGAGCAAAGTAACTTCTTTAAAGTTCCTTTCAGAAAGCTGTTCAACTTCTTCCACAATTGAATTTAAAGCCCTGCTTCTTTCCCTTCCGCGTGTAAAAGGAACAACACAGAATGAACAGAACTTATCACAGCCGCGCATAACTGAAATCCATGCCTGCAAGCCATCTTCCCTGTATGGAATAATATCATCATAAGTTTCAGTTTTAGAAAGTTTAACTCCAATTCCTTTATCACCATTATATGCAACATCAATAAGTTCGGGCAGGCGGCGATATTCATCAGGACCAACAACAAGGTCAACTATTTTTTTATTATCAATCAGGTCTTTTCTTAACCTTTCCGCCATGCAGCCAAGAATACCCAGTATCATATCCGGTTTTGATTCTTTCAGTTTTTTCAGGTTTCCTAATCTTCCGTAAATACGCTGCTCAGCATTATCCCTTATGCTGCAAGTATTCAACAATATAAGGTCTGCTGATTCCACATCTTTAGAAATTGTGTAACCGTTATTTTGAAGAATGCCGAAAATAATTTCAGTATCAGCCAGGTTCATCTGGCAGCCGTATGTTTCTATGTAAACTTTATTCTTTTCCATTCTGATTTAATTCGTTAAAAGTAAATATAAAACAATCGATTGTGTGGTTCAATCTATGCACATTACCACTTTGCAAGCTGAATATTTCCAGCTTACATTTTAAGTATCTTTCCTGAATAATTGGGGAAGATTAAATTGAAGTTAATGAGTAAAGGATTAGGTTAAAAATTGCGAATCCCAAAGCGCCAAAAATTA
>CBEPPX010000161.1:0-5170 GCA_965511205.1 uncultured Ignavibacteriales bacterium
TATTAATATTATTGTTTGTAAAAAAATCTATTTAGAATCAAAATGTAATTCTATCAAAATGCATTTTTAATCCTAGTTTGATTAATCTTGGAATACCAAAATTTCTAGGATCTTTTTCTAAAGTTTGATAATCCCTAGCATATCCTTCACCTTCAGGAGCATCAGGATCATTTAACCAACCAGTTGTGGAAGGACTTCCAGTGGATCTCCAAACCCGGTCAGAATTATCTGTATCAAGCAGGTTTTCAATCCAGAGATAGGGAGTTATGTAAAAGTTTCCTACCGCAAATCCTTTTTCAACTTTCAAATCGATCCTGAAATTAGAGGGACCAATAGATGAATTTATATAGCCGGTATTATCAGCAACTAAACCATTATCTCCCAGTATATTCCACTGATCGACAGGAGTATAGGGTCTTCCACTATTAAATGAAAGAATAGCATTTACATTTAATAGTTCCCAGAATCCAAGTTCACCTTCAGGCACATAAAAATCGATAATAGCAATACCTGTATGCCGCTGATCAAAAGCCAGGGGAGCAATTACCGTAGGTGCTATTCTATCATTATTCCTGAATACTGCTGTTTGGCTGGAATTTCTGGATGAACCCGTTCCTTCAGCTATCTGGAATGTATACTGTAAAGATGCACTCAAGTAACTTAACTTGGTAACATCAAAGGAAAATAGAAATCCTTTAACTGTACCAAAGTCTGCATTTACGGGAAAGATTGAGTTAAGAAGTTCGCCGTTTTCAACTCTTTGGAATTGACTGTTCTGCACATTTACCAATCCCTTAGTATTTTTATAAAATGCAGTGATTTGCAGTGCAGAATTGGCGCTAAGATATTGCTTTAATGCAATCTCATACTGAGTAGTTTCTTCACTAATCAATCCTCCGTTAAATCCATTTTGAGGTTCCATAGTAAGATAATTGTTATAATCAAACGGACCGGAGTACATATCGTTTAATTCGGGTGTCTGGATAAATCTTCCGTACTGTGCATGAAATACTGTTGATTCCGTTACAGGGAAACCGATTCCAACTCTTGGAGATAATTCAAATTCAACATCTTTAATCTTAAAATCATCAATATCAAATTTATTTGCGTCTAAACCGCCTGCATAGGGTATTGCCGGATCCCTCAATTCGTGAGATTTTATATCGAAATAATCAACCCTCAAACCAAGATTAAGCACAATATCCTCTAACTCAAATCTATCCTGAAGATAAAAGTAAGCTATAATAGGTTTTCTTGGTCTTAAGAATTCTGCCATAGTTGGATGTGAATCAACATCCGGGTGAGTTAACCATTCAAGAGAGGTTGGATCATCGGATGTTGTTTTTTGAGTTCCTTCAACACTATAACCAAACACAAATGGCTGGTTTTGTGCAAACCGAACATTCATAGGACTGTTTTCATCAGTACCTGCAACTACGTAAGCGAAATTTCCATAACCTCTTACAGTATGTTGTGAAATACCTGCACCGAACTCAATTAAATGATTATCTAACTGCGAAGTCAAATCAAAATCTGCAGCAAGCGATTCATCTTCTCTCTGCTGGAATAAACCGAGAGAGTATCCATATGGTCTGTAAACACCATTCGCATCAACAGTTCTTGTTCTTCTTCCATCACCTAGTAAGTTAACACCCATACCAGATTCATTTGCCCACCAAAGACTATCACCATAGAGAATTTGGTTTTCAGGACCCTTTAGGAATGGGTTGAAGCGCTGGTAATCAAATTTTCTATAGCCAAGATTTAAATTCCAGAAGGTGCTGTTACTTACTGTTTGAGAAACTTTTCCGCTAAACGAATAATTTGATACATCAATAGCTTCGATAAACTGGGAAGAGCTTTTATACTGCCTTACTGCTGTATTACCTTTTGAGTTTTTATATAATCGGTTGTTTGCTAAACCACTTAACTGAACATTCCATGATCCGAAGCGAGATTTTATTTTTCCTTGTAGTCTTAAAACCTCAGAATTATTGTTCGGTGGGCCTGAATATACAATCGGATCTTCCAGGACTGTACCATTCTCTGTAGTGAAAAATTCTAATGGAACTGCAGATGGATCTGCTTGACCAAAAAATCCTTTTTCAGCCGAAAGAAATATTGTGTGTTCAGGAATTCCTGGTATTATCGGACCGCTTAAAGTTCCAGAATATAAATTATATCCGTAATCATCAGTCCAAGTTGAAGTAACAAGATCGGCAAGAATACTGTAGTGCGGTTGCCCGGATTTTGTAGTAACGCTTACAATTCCAGCTTGTGATTGACCATACTTTGCTTCGAAACCACCAACCTGAAATGATATCTGGTCGATGGCAACATTACTAACCTGAGAAACATTTCCCCTGTTATAGAGGTTATTCTGAGGGACACCATCAACAATGTAAAGAACCTCGCTACCCCTACCACCTCTTACATTTATTTCTGCGTTTCCATCCTGTCCTCCGTTGCCTTCAGCAACAACAACGCCAGATTGCAGTGAAGCAAGATTGGAGACGCCTCTTACCGGCAGACGAGCGATTTGATCTGAGTCTATTACTTTAACTGTGTTGGTAGATTTCGACTCAAATAGAGCTTTGTCTTCTACAACAATCTCAGGTAAGGTAAAATCAGTAGAAAGTTCAACGTTTAATTCATAAGTAATATTAGCAACAATTCTAACCTCTTGGATCGTTTTAGCTGCATAACCAACATAACTAGCCTTCACACTATAAGTACCGGGAGTAATATTCAGAATGAAGTAGTTTCCTTCAATGTCTGTTGCGGCGCCAGAGTTAGTATTTAAAATTATAATATTAGCACCAATTAGAAGTTCCTGCGTATCAGCATCTATTATTTTTCCGCTTATTTTACCAACTCCCGATTGGGCGTAAGCAATGGATGCTATACTAAATAATGCAAGGACCGCTATAGTAATTGTAAAGAATTTTTTCATCTTTTCTCCACACAATTTTTTACTAAATTCTTTTCTTAATTAAATTTTCTGCAAGTATCAACATTCTATTAAACAAACTAAGTACTAAAAAAAACGGGCGAATTAACCAATGTAATAATTGGATAACCCACCCGTTCCAATTAGATTATAATTTTATTTCAATAGCATCATTTTTTTGGATGATGTAAAATTACCTGCACTAAGTGTATAAACATACAATCCTGAAGAAAGTTTTGATGCATCGAAGTTAACATCGTATGCACCGGCTTCCTGGGTTGTATTAACTAATGTAGCAATTTCATTCCCTAACACATCGTACACTTTAATTGTTACATTGCTTCTTTCAGCAAGGGAATAATTAATTTGTGTACTTGGGTTGAATGGGTTAGGATAATTTTGCTCTAAATTAAATTCGTTAACAACTACAGGGTCATCGTCTGCGCTAACAAGCAATATCTCAGTCGAGAAATGATAATATTGAGCTGAAACGGCAACAGGTTGTCCTGCAGTATTAACTGTACTTCCAGGAATTGAATCGCCTTGAATTACAATATGCACTGTAATAGTAGCATCATCTAATGTTGCAGTTGGACTAACAGAAACAATACTAGGATATCTCCAGTCTAACCGTGGTGCATCCGGTGTAAATTTCTCAGGGGCACTCCAAACAGTTCCGCCATCCTCACTGTACATAAAATATCCGTCAGTATATGAAGTTGTATCAGGACTCGGGAAAACATCTTCAGAGGCAACAGTAAATGCCATGAACAGATAGCCATTCATTTGGGAACGACCAAGAACCGGACGGCAAATAGGAACCAGTACATCGTTAGTTCCAAGTATAGGAGCATAAGGAACATTGTTACTATCAGCAAGCACAACGGCAGTACCGCCGTTTAAATGTGGTCCCCATAACATAATATTACTTGGAAGACCCGGAAAGAAGTTACCTGCTGAAAATATCTGTTCACAGGTTTCCCAAGCAACAACAGGATCTTCACCATAAAAATTAACGGCTACACCTCTAATAGCGCCCATTGTAGTATCCGCACTGTGGTCTCTTTCCCAAACTTTTAATGCAGCAGACCAGGTCATACCAGCATCAGTTGATTCGATGTAAAAAACGTCTCCACTGTTACCAACAGGAGCATCCTGACCGTTGTAAGCTAGACCAACTTTTCCACCATCAGAAACTGCAAAGGAATATTGCTCTGCCTGCTCACCATCAATGTCATACCATCCCAAAAAGGAAGGTACAGATGGATCTAATACGTTTACGAAGAAACTATCAGGTCCATTTTGAGAAGCAGCCATAATAACTTTGTCATCCAGAGTAACTGTATGTCTTGGCCAAATAGCATCCCCACTGGAAGGTTGAACACCAGGATCATGATTAGTAAAGTTATATTCAAAAGGACTGTTATCGATCATAATAGTTGCATGCGTGGTAGTAAATACTGCGTTATGATTAGTTACAACTGCAGCACCGGAAGAATTACCATATATTGCCGGGAATCCGCTTCTTGTAGTATTTGGAACAGGACCTAATTCAAACCAACTAACACCAGCATCGGTGCTACCAAAATACAAACAAGTTCTATCACCCCAGGTTACTGTTTCCTGTGAATTTGTGAACGCTGCATGTAAGAAATCAGGGTTATTCAAATCTACCCATACTTGCTGTGTAGAACCATTAGACTGAAGATCATAACCACTTGCTCTGTTTGTTATATTATGCACATCCCATGTAAATAGGTTTGTATGAACAGGTCCAAATACTGGGGTACCATTAACCTCAATTATTTCAATCTCACTCATATCTGGTGTTTCATCACCAGAAATAACTAAGTCTGGTTTTGTCTGATATACCTTTTCAGTTTGAGCCTGAAGGGCTGCAAAACCAAATAGGAAGAAAACAAAAAATATTGCCGTAATTTTATTGAGCATATTACTCTCCTTTATTATATTATGAAAGATGAATTATGATGTAAAAAAAACCTTAATCAAATATTTATATACAACCCGCCGAGGATTTAACTATGTTGTTAAGTTATGTTAAATTTTAAACACTTAGTTAAATTAACACTCACTTGGTTTTATGTCAAGTTTTCAAGCAATAAATATTTGCTATGATGAATTAACGTTTTTTTGGAAAAATGTCAATAGATATAAAAATCCGCTAAATTTTAATATAAACCAAATAATTAGCTTGTTAAC
>CBEPPX010000162.1:0-5161 GCA_965511205.1 uncultured Ignavibacteriales bacterium
CTTTTTTATTAGTTTGTTATTCTTTTGTGATGAATTAATATTAATAAATTATTACTTTAGAATAAAAGTAAGTTGATTTATTAATTTTTTATCAAAGAGGCCTGCCAATGTTTAGAAAATTAATCACCTCGTTAAATATCAAATTCAAATCAATTGCTCTGAAGAAAATAATATATTTATTCTTTCTTTTAATTCTAGTCTTATCTCTGCCTATTTACCCCCAGTGGATGCGAACTAATGGACCTGAAGGAGTTGCTGTCAGTTTTCTTACAAATATTGACGGAATAATTTACGCCGGAACAGAAGTAAACGGGGTTTATATATCAACTGATGATGGTATAAGCTGGACTGCCCTTAATGCTGGTATTGAAACATTTGAAGTAACCTCCATACTGAACTACCAGGGATTTATATTTGCGGGAACATTCGGCGGAGGTGTTTACCGGTCTTCCGACGGCGGACAAACCTGGTTACCCCCATCTACCGGCAACAACCTTGTAATTACTTCGTTGGTATTAAACAGCCCTTATATTTATGCAGGGGCCGCAAGTCTGGGTCTTTACCGCTCTTCTGACAATGGTGTAACATGGACAGAAGTTACTTCTTCCCTGTATGTTTCCAAAATGTGTGTTAGCGGCAATACACTTTTCGTCTCTGAGTTTAATTACACTTTTGCAACTACAGATCACGGTGTAACCTGGTTCAGTGTTCAACCACTTGAAGGAGCAGAAATATTCTCATTTTATTGTGAAGGAAATACGATCTTTGCCGGAGGTCGCAATAAAATTTATCGCTCTACAGATAATGGGAACACCTTTACAACTATTAATATTAATTTTAGTTGGAGTATTGTAAATATCTATTCCATTGCTGCTATTGGATCCACAATATTTGCCGCAACATCATATGATGGAATTTATAAATCAACCGACAATGGAACAACCTGGTTTTCTGCTAATGCGGGAATGGGTCCCAAAGATGCCCGCGCTCTTACTATCACTAACTCATCAACTGTTATCGCAGGCACTCATTATGTAGGAATGTACAGATCGACCGATCTTGGACTGTCCTGGAATAAATCAATGGCTGGTTTTCCTGCCGGCATCAGCATTCTTTCATTACTTGAGAGTGAATCAAGCATTTATGCAGGAACGCGTGACGGTATTTACCGAACTGATGACAATGGGGAAAACTGGATAAAATTAACCGGGACAAATGATACAATTAACTATTGCACTGTTTGGGGAATGTGTGAAAAGAACGGGGATATATATGCATCAACATTTCTCCAATTTAACACAACTGTTTATAAAACTACTGACAAAGGTTTAAACTGGATTCGTAGCGGGACAGGTCTTCCTCTCCATCTTGTTTTCATAAAAGATATGGCTGCAAGTGGAGATAACATTGTAGCAGGTACATATGAAGGTATATATTATTCATCTGATAACGGTTCTAGCTGGCACCAGGCAAATGGTCCAAATCAAAACATAGAAAGTCTTGCTGCAAGCGGAAATTTTGTTTATGCAGCTGTGCCATCAGGAGCTGGAGTTTATCGTTCTGTTGATAGTGGCGTAAACTGGACAGTATCTCTTCAAAGCACAGTGGATTATGTGGAAGTTGCTGCAATTGATAACTACGCCTTTGCCGGATCGTTCTTCGGCGGTGCAAGGCACACTTCAAATTATGGAAGCAACTGGTTAGTAAGTAACGGGTTTCCAACGGATGCTTCTATCTTTGCACTTGGCGCTACTGCAGATGGGATGGTTCTTGCAGGAACAGATTTATCTCCAAACTGGATTTACGTTTCATTTAACAATGGAGGTTTTTTCTCTCCGTACAGCGAAGGACTTTTTGAGAATGCATCTGTTGAAGATTTTGCAGTAAATGAAACTTACATGTTTGCCGGAACTGATTATAATGGTGTGTGGCGACGTTATTTACCCGGCGTTCCTGTTGAACTCATTTCTTTCACTGCTGATTTAATTAATAATACTGTTAAACTCCAATGGAAGACTGCAACTGAAACAAACAATTATGGTTTTGAAATTGAACGTAACAAGTTAATAGACAAATCTTACCAAACAGAGTGGGAAAGAATTGGGTTTGTTGAAGGAAACGGAACAACAACTGAAGAAGAAAATTATTCTTTTACAGATAAAACTTTTGAACCCGGCAGATATGAGTACAGGTTAAAACAAATTGATCTTGATGGTAGTTTTGAATATTCAAATATAATTGAAGTTGAATTCCTCTCTCCTGAAGAATTTTCTCTTAGCCAAAACTATCCAAACCCGTTTAATCCATCAACAACAATAGAATACACTCTCCCTGAAAGTGGTAATGTAAAGCTGATTGTGATTAATTCCCTTGGAGAAGAAGTTGCTACTTTAGTAAATAAATATCAAGAATCAGGTAGTTATAAATTTAATTTTGATGCAAGAGATTTAGCAAGCGGTATTTACTTTTACAAAATTACGGCAGGTACATTTGCTAATACGAAGAAAATGATTTTGATGAAATAACCACCGAAGATAATTAGGCAAGGATTCTTTGGTTTGATTCGACTTATTTTATGATTATTAATAATTCCCTTACTCATTTGTAATAATTTCCTGATAGTTATCCGCAGGAATAATTAGGTGTAGCTTCCTTTATAATTTAAAATTTTAACTATGCAAACAACAATTAATTCAAGTTTATTTTTTACTCACTTTAGGTATATTAAACATTAATAAATTTTGAAATTGATAATATTTAGAGGGTTGATATGAACAGAATTTTTAACATGGCTATAACAATACTTTTTGCTGTATTTGCTTACCAGCTTATTTATATTCCCAAACAAGAGATCAATATTGATAAAAAGTTTTATCCAAGCGATTGGTTTTATTCACAAAGAGCTTATCCAAATGAAACAATACCAATGGAAAAATATTTTGCAGCAGTAGAGGAAAAGCAAAATATGATAGCTAAAAATTCAAATGAAAATAGTGCTGCTTGGTATCCTGTTGGTCCATCTAATGTTGGGGGTAGGATTACTGCATTGGATTATGATCCTGTTAATAATTTTCTCTACATAGGTGCAGCAGCAGGAGGAGTTTTCAAATCAACTGATTTAGGAAATAACTGGATACCAAAAACGGATTTCTTTCCAAGCTTATCCATAGGTGCTTTGGTAATTGATCCATCTATTTCAAATATAATTTATTGCGGAACAGGTGAAGCAAACATCAGCACTGATTCTTACGCAGGATTTGGAATGTTGAAATCAACAGATTATGGGGAAACCTGGTTTGTTTCAGGATTGGAAAATTCCAGACATATAGCTGAGATTGAAATTCATCCTTTAAACACAAATATTTTATACGCAGCAGTTTCCGGTGGTCTTTATTCAAAAGGTGAAAGCAGAGGTGTTTATAAATCTACTGATGCGGGTTCCACCTGGAGCAGGGTGTTATTTTTAAACGATTCAACCAGCGCAATAGATGTTGCGGTTGATCCGGGTGATTTAAATGTTGTGTATGCTGCAATGTGGGAACGATTAAGAGGTCCATCATTTCGTAAAGCAGCAGGTGTAAACAGTGGTATTTATAAATCTACTGATGGCGGTACAAGCTGGACACAACTTTTAAATGGCCTTCCTTCACCAAACCCTATAATTGGAAGAATAAGTATAGCTGTAGCACCAAGCAATCCGAATTATGTTTACGCTTTGTATAAAGAAGCTTCATCTCCCAATGGATCGGATAACACTTTTCATGGATTTTACAGATCAACGGATAAAGGAAATATATGGGCACAAATGCCTTCTGGAATTTTACCCTCTGAATTTTCCGGATTCGGTTGGTACTTTGGTTTGCTTGAAGTTGATCCTAACGATTTTAATTTAGTTTATTGTGCTGATGTTGATTTATTTAAATCAACTAACGGTGGAAGCAATTGGCAAAACATTACTAATTCATATTCCGGTTCTTTCGAGCAGCAGCATCCTGATCAGCATGCAATGTGGATTAACCCAACTAACCAAAACAATTTAATTGTTGGAAATGATGGGGGGGCGTTTAATACTACTGCGGGCGGTGCACCTTGGACAAAATCATACGATTTACCAATATCGCAATTTTATGCCACGGAAATTGATTTCCTTCAACCGCAAATTAAACTCGGCGGAACGCAAGATAACGGAACATTGAAATCTGATGGTACAATTAGTAACTGGGATCATATTTATGGCGGAGATGGTTTTCATACAAAAGTAGATTACACAAACTCAAGTATTGTTTATGCCGAATCTCAAAATGGCGGAATTGGAAAAAGTTTTAACGGTGGACAAAGTTTTAATTATATAGGAAACGGTATTGATTTTTCACGAACTAATTGGTCAACTCCTTACGTGCTCGATGTGCTGGATCCGAACATTCTTTATTTCGGGACTTATAAACTTCACAGAACAACTAACGGCGGCAGCAACTGGATAGAAATTAGTTCTGATCTTACGAGAGGGGCAAACGGAAGAATGGGAACAATTACTTGTGTTACTTCTGCAGTTGAAAGTGATGGTATAACAAGAGTAATTTATGTAGGAACCGACGATGCAAAATTATCTGTATCAACAAATTCCGGAAGCAGTTGGGAAGACAAAACAGGAATTTTACCGCAACGGTATATTACAGATGTTCTTGCAGATAAAAGAGCGCCTGCAACAGCTTATGTTACACTAAGCGGATATAATCTTGATGAAACAAATCCTCACGTATTCCGCACTATAGATTATGGAAATACCTGGAATGATATTAGCGGAAACCTCCCTGATATTCCGGTTAATTCTATTATTGTTGATTACAATTATGATAGCACCCTTTATGTTGGAACAGATGCAGGAGTATTTTTCACATTAAACCTGGGAGCTACCTGGTCTGTTTTAGGTACTGGCCTTCCAAACTCACCTGTATTTGATATTAACTATCACCAGCCTACCCAAAAACTTGTTGCGGGAACTCATGGAAGATCTATATTTGAAGTAGATTTAACTACGATTACTGGTATTAATAATGAAAATGATTTAGTTGTAAAAAACTTTAAACTTTATCAAAATTACCCAAATCCATTTAATCCAACTACTACAATTAAATATTCAATTCCGACGGACGGATTTGTA
>CBEPPX010000163.1:0-5139 GCA_965511205.1 uncultured Ignavibacteriales bacterium
TGCCAGCTCCGAGAAAAACTTAAAACTTTCTCCCTGTAAGCTTTCCGCAAATTCATCCGATTTCATTGTAAAACCTGTTAAAGTCATCTCAGGAAAAATTAAAAGATCTACAGCGCTATCATCTTTTTTAAGAAGAGTTGAAATCTTTTCTTTGTTGGCTTCTTTATCTTCCCACACAGGGCTGTATTGTACTAAACCGATTTTCATGTTTGCAACATATATATTTATAAGAACTTTATTAATGATTGAATTTAAGAAAAGAATTTAAATAGATTGCTATTTTTACATTCCTTTTAATAATAGAAAAAAATTAATAAACAAACTATCGTTCCAAATATTCCTTGCAAAATAATTTCTACCCTTGAAAGGTCTCCTTTTATAAATCCTAAAGGAGTCCATTTCATCCAAGTCCATTTTAGCGGTAGTTCTTTTTGAAGGAAAAAATAATAGAGCAAATCCTGTAAACCAAAAATTTTAAGGATGGCTCCGCATAAAGAGAAGACCCAACCAAAATATAAACCTAATAGAATTAGTAAGACAATATCGAACATTAATTGGTTTATGCGGTAAGATTTAATAATAATCTTTTCGGGCATTTTGGTAGTTCGGCGGATAAGTGTAAAGTGATAACCAAGGATATCATAAAGATTACTGCAAATAATAAAAAACACCGGGACCGCCCAATTATTATAAAATGAAAATATAAGAAGCAGTACAGTGACTAAAAAGTTTAGCCATACGAGCCGGTATTTCAATATATTCATTAATTCATGCATAAAATTATTCAAACAATGATGATTAAAATATCAATTATTTAAATATCAAATTATTCCTATATTTAGTAGACTTTTTTCAAACTAATTCAAATATAAGGTATGATTGGCGTTAAAACATCAGTTGCGATTCTTGGTGCAACGGGCAGCGTAGGGCAAAAATTTATTGAATTATTATCAGATCACCCATGGTTCCAAATTACCGAATTATGTGCTTCTGATAAATCTGCCGGTAAAAAATATAAAGATGCTGTTGATTGGTTTATGAAATATGAACTTTGGAAAAATATAGAAAACATTGTAGTACAAAAATGTGAACCGATCTTAAAATCAAGAATTGTTTTTTCCGGATTAGATAGCAGTGTTGCTGGTAAAGTTGAAACTGAATTTGCTAAAGCTGGTTATACGGTAATTTCTAATTCAAAAAATCATAGGATGGATGAAGATGTTCCCCTGTTAGTTCCTGAAATTAACCCGGCACATCTTGAGTTAATTAAATTTCAGAAATTTGGGAAGGGGTGCATAGTTACAAATCCAAATTGTTCTGTTATTGGATTAGTTCTGGCACTAAAACCGCTTCTAGATAATTTCGGAATAAATGCTCTAAATGTAACTACAATGCAGGCAATCTCCGGCGCAGGTCATCCACAAACAGTAAATCTTGATATAGTGGATAATGTAATACCGTTCATAAATGGTGAGGAAGAAAAAGTTGAATTGGAACCTCTAAAAATATTTGGGAAACTTGAAAACGGTAAAATTTTGTATAACAATTTTAAAATTGGTGCACAATGTAACAGAGTTAATGTCACAGATGGTCATACAGAATGTGTTCAAGTAAATTTAAAACAAAAAGTAAAGAAGGATGAAATTATAAATGCCTGGCAGGAATTTCGAGGTGAACCTCAGAATTTATCACTTCCATCTGCTCCTAAAAGACCATTATATTACTTCACCGAGCCAAATTATCCTCAACCAAAATATCAGAGGGATCTTGAAAATGGTATGGCTGTTTCCATAGGAAGATTGCGTGAAGACCCTTTGTTTGATTATAAGTTTGTGCTTCTTTCACATAATACCGTAAGGGGAGCCGCTGGTGGAGCAATATTATGCGCAGAATTAATGAGAGCTAAAGGATATATTTAATTCTTTAATCCGTAATTACATCAAGAGTATTCTACTGAAGCTATCTAATTGCAAAGTATTTCTAAATTTCAGTCATATTTTTCTTAGCCCTGCAAGGACTTTTTTTAAAAGATGAAAAACAATTTCAATTTTAATTTTAATTTATTTGACGGTTTCCGGGATATGTACTTCCTTGTTAGTAATGAAGGTGAAATTTTAGATCTGAATAAAAGCGGGAAAGATCTTATCGATTCATCTGCAAATGCCGGGGATATAAATTTTATAGAATTAATTGAACTATCTGACAGAGCAAAATTTCTTAACATCCTGAAGAAATCCACAAAGATTAAGAATGATGTAAGCTTTGAAACAAAATTTCACGTAAACAATAAATTCATCCAGGTAAAACTCACTTACTCCGTTCTGCCGACAAACGATGAAAATAAAAATCAGGATAGAATATTTATAGTTGCACGCGATACCTCTGAAGAAAAGAAAAAAGAAGCTGAACTGTACAAGTTTTTTAATATCGTTGAAAACAGCCTTAACCCCGTCCAGATTACTGATCTAAACGGAAAGATGATATATGTTAATACTGCTTTTACTAAAGTAAGTGGATTTAATAAAGAAGAATTGATAGGAAAAAGTCCCAGTATTTTTGGAAGTAGCAAATCAAGTAAAAATTATTGGGATAAGATGTGGAAGACAATTTCAGCCGGTAAGGTATGGTTTGGCGAAATTGAAGATCGTAAAAAAAACGGAGAACCTTTCCATTCCGAGCTTCTTATCTCTCCCATCCTGGGAAAAGATGATAAAGTTACCGGCTATTTTGGTATCCACCGGGATATGAGCGAAAAGATAACCCTGGAAAAACGGTTAATTAATACACAAAAGATGGAAAGCATCGGTACCCTGGCAGCAGGCATTGCGCACGAAGTTGGAAACCCTCTTGCTTCAATCTCTGCACTAGTACAGGTTGCACAACGAAATACTGAAGACGAATTTATCAGCGAAAAACTTGGCTTAGTAAAAAGCCAGATTACCCGGATTTCCAAAATTATAAAAGACCTGGTAGATTTTTCAAGACCCTCCAATTTTGAATTTCAACTGACTGACATTAACGAAAGTATAAAGGAGGCGGTTGAAATTACAAGGGTTGGTACAAAGGCAAAGGACATTAAGTATAGTGTAAATCTAAGTAGCGATATTCCAGCGCTGCCGCTGGTTGCAGACCAGATTCAACAGGTTTTTGTTAACATATTGCTTAATGCAGTGGATGCAATTATGGAAAGCAAAACAAGAAATGAGAATAAACGTATTATTGTTGAATCTTCTTTAGCAGATGACGAAGTTATTTTAACTTTTGAAGATACAGGACCTGGTATAGAACAAAAAAACTTGAGCAAAATATTCGAGCCATTCTTTACAACTAAGGAGCGGGGTAAAGGAACAGGATTAGGATTGTGGGTAAGTTACGGCATTGTAAAAAGTTTCAGGGGTGATATAAAAGTAAAAAGTAAGTCGGGCAAAGGAACCACGTTTATTATTAATTTACCAATTGAAACCTAAGAAAGTTTAAGTTATGTCAAGTAAAATTCTTGTTGTGGATGATGAAAAAATAATCCGCGAATCAATTTCATACATCCTTAAAAAAGAAGGATACGAAGTTGAAGAGGCAGAAAATGGTAAAGTCGCTTATAATATATTAAGAGAACGTTCATTTGATTTGGTAATTACTGACCTGGAAATGCCTGAGATGAAAGGAACCGAACTACTGAAACAGATAAGAAAACTTAATGTTCAAACATCCACAGTAGTTATAACTGCTTATGGTTCACTTGAAACTGCAATTTCTGCACTTAGAAACGGTGCAAGCGATTATATACTTAAACCGGTTGAGTTTGATGAATTGCTGATTAAAGTAAAAAAATTATTCGATATAAAAGAACTGCTGATTGAAAACAAAATTTTACGAAAGGAACTCCAGCGTGATTCCTCAGTTCATAATATTATTGGCAAAAGCACGGCTATTACACAAGTCTTCACAATGATTGAAGCAGTTACTGATACCGACAGCACCGTGCTGATATCAGGTAACAGCGGAACAGGCAAGGAACTGGTTGCAAGAGCTCTTCACTTCAACTCAAAAAGAAGTAATAAACGTTTTGTTGCAGTTAATTGCGGAGCTATTTCAGATAATCTTATTGAAAGTGAATTATTTGGACATAAAAAAGGTGCATTTACAGGTGCAATAACAGATAAGGAGGGATTTCTAAAAGCAGCCGAAGGCGGCACTCTTTTCCTGGATGAAATAAGTGATCTTCCTCTGCAGTTGCAGGTAAAATTATTAAGAGCAATTCAGGAAAAAGAATATACTCCTGTTGGCACTACTGTTTCGCTGCCAGTTAATATCAGGTTTGTTGCGTCTACAAATAGAGATTTGCAAGAGCAGGTTAGTGAGGGAAAATTTCGGGAAGATTTGTACTACCGGATTAATGTTGTTGATATCCACCTTCCATCGCTTAAGGAGCGCCCGGATGATATTCCCCTTCTAGCAGACCACTTTGTAGATAAATACCGTAAAGAGATGAATAAAAGTATAAAAGGAATTTCCAATGATGCAATGCGCGCAATCATGAATCATGAATGGAAAGGTGAAATAAGAGAATTAGAAAACGTAATTGAACGGGCAATAATATTTTGTAACGAAGATCTGATTTCGCTAAAGCATCTTCCTCCAACTTTTGAATCTCCAGGTCTACCCCATTTAGCAGGTTCAGGTTCTCTTGAAGAATCAGTAAAAAGGTTCGAGCGAGATATTATCACGAGAGCTTTAGAAAGTAATGAATTCAATAAAGAGAAATGTGCCGAAGCGCTGCAGGTAGGGCTTTCCACATTATACAGGAAAATGAAAGAACTTGATATCCAGGTTTAGTTTGTTATCAAAATAAGTTTATAAATGGAAGAATATAAAATAAATGATGATAAAACCAGGTTAGATCTAAAACTTATTCATCACCAAATTACAAATTCTTATTGGGCAAAGGGCAGAACTTTTGATGAAGTAAAAAGATCGATCGATAATTCCATTTGTTATGGGATTTATTTAGATGATGAACAGGTTGGATTTGCCAGAATTGTAACCGATCTAACAACCATTGCTTACCTTATGGATGTCTTTATTGTTGAAGAATACCGTGGAAACGGTTTATCAAAAATTCTGTTAAAAAAAATTTTATAT
>CBEPPX010000164.1:0-5123 GCA_965511205.1 uncultured Ignavibacteriales bacterium
GAGAGATTAGAAAAGGAAATTAAGCGATTACAAGGGTCATTGATAGGTATTGAGACAAAACTATCCAACGAAAAATTTGTAAACAACGCTCCTGCAGATGTTGTTGAAAAGGAAAGAGCAAAGCAGAAAAATTGGACAGAAAATTTGAATAAGCTGAAAGTAATCCTTTCAAATTTGAGTTAATTTGAATAGCCACGAGCTTTAGCTCGTGGTTTAAGTAGAACAAGTACCCCGGCTTTAGTCGCACTTATTTGAGCTAAGGCCCTTTGTTTATTAAGTCATTAACCCCCGACCTGAAGGTCGGGGCAATTTAGAAATCAATAGTTAATAAAATGTATAACAAAATTAAAAATTTTGAAGAAGCATGGAAATATGAATCGGATTCTACACTTAAAGTTTTGGATCAACTTACAGATGATTCACTAAATAATAAGTTTAATGATAATGTTCGCACCCCTGGAAAAATTGCCTGGCACATAGTTACTACTCTTGGAGAAATGGTACAGCGCACAGGTCTTAAATTTGACGCCACTCCTGAAGATGCACCGATTCCTTCCTCAGTAAAAGAAATTTGTGATGAATATAAAAGGTCATCCGATGGAATGCTTAAAGCTGTTACTACTGGGTGGAATGATGATAGCTTAAAAGAAGATATTGAATTATACGGGCAAACATGGAAGAAGGGAAAAGTTCTTTCGGTTTTAGTGAATCATCAAATCCACCATCGCGGGCAGCTTACAGTATTAATGAGGATGGCAGGATTGAAAGTACCGGGTGTTTACGGTCCTGCAAAAGAAGAATGGGCACAAATGGGTATGCCGCCGCAGGATTAGTTGGCAGGGGTTTAATAAATTAAACCCCTAATTCCAAAAATTCTATTGAATCTGCTCCTCGAATTTCTTTAATAAGTTCTCTACTGCATCTTTGTGAACCATAAAATCCATAATTTTCAATTTTACATAATCTTCGTGATAAAAATAGTATCCTTTATCGCCGGTATTCCTGGAACCTGAGCCGGAATCTTTTATCAAAAACCAGTCTTTCCCTTCCCTCTCCATATAACCAACAAGATGAATTCCATGATCATCAGTTGTTGTTTTATTGCTGAACCGGAACTGCCTTGCATTCTCATCAATATATTCGGAAGGGATATCAAAAGTCGGTATGATTCCTACCTTGTGCCACGAATCATAACCCGCTTCGGAAACATCTCCACCAATAGACATCGTATAACCATTCTCTATTGCATTTTTAAGAGCAAACATAAACTGATCCAACGGTACATTATAATAATCTTTGTTATGCCACCAGTTATCTGGCACTTCATATTCTACCTGCTCGTAATATGGATGCTGCATATATGAAAGTATATCAACATAATCATTAAGATTTAGCTTGAGATAATTTTCAAGGTATTCTTTGGGAGTGAATTTCTTCCCATCCACGGTCACTTCTGCAGGGAGTTCACCCATGTAATGATTCATTATTGCTTTTATTGTTAATATCGCTTTATCCTCATCCCAGGCATTAGTTTCTTTTACGTTCATTAAATATGATCTCATCTCATCAAACATTTTAGAATGATCATGAAATTTCTGTTCTGGCATCATACCTGTGTAAGCATCTGCTGGAATGACCCCATATTTTTTCCATATTTTTGTAACAGCGTTTGCTTCTGAACCTTGATCAAAAGCAGAGTTTCCTCTTTGCTGCATAAATCTTTTTGCCTTTTCAACATATTCCCAATAGACAGTGTACATTTCAGAGAGTTTCACTTCTAAGCCGTGTAACCTGTAAACTTCGGATTCAAAGAAAGATGTTGTTGAAAAACACCAACAAGTGCCCGTGTTACCCTGAGAAAGCGGCTCATTATACCAATAACTATTAAACTCTGTAATGGATTCAGGTAGATCCATTCCGAAAAAATTCATTTTGAATCTTTTACCCGGCTCCTTTTTTGATTTATTAAAATCTTCTATACCTTTTTGAATTTCGTTTTTATAGAAACCATCTTTTGATTCAACAAATATTCCTTTGTCATTTTTCTCTTGTGGAAAAACAGAGCAGAATGAAATGATGAGGAATATACCTGTAACAAATGCTGCGGTAGTTTTCATTGTTTCATCTCCTTAGCCGGGTTGCTTATAATTGTAATAAATTGTTATACAAATTATGAATATTCGAAAAGAAAGGTAAGTGTTCTGCGGAAAATAGGGGTGAATTATTAACTGTTAAATAGCTCTCAAAAACTGAACGCTGAATAATTTCTTTTCATCTACCCAGACCTTTTCAACTTTATAAATTCCTGATGCTACTTGTTCAAAATCTTCAAGACTATATTTATAAGAATATTCTGTTAAGATTGTTTCATCTTCCTTAAAAGAGAAGGAGTAGTTTTCAATCTGCACATTCTGTTTTTCATTACTTACTAAGTGCATTTCAATTCTTCCAAACTCTTCGTTATAAAATGCGTGATGCTTAAACTTATTCAAATTAAATTCTGCACCGAGTAAATTGTTTAAATGGCTTAACACATTCAGGTTAAATGCCGCAGTTACATTTTTCTTATCGTTATATGCTGCATTTAAAATGTTTTTATCCTTTTTCAGATCAACTCCAATAAGCAAACCGCTTTCCTTACCGCAGGTTTTAGCAATCCTGCTTAAAAAAGATCTTGCTTCTTCATGCGTGAAATTACCGATGGTAGAACCGGGATAAAATGCATCAATTGTTTTGAACGGCTCACTAATTTTTGGAAGTGAAAAATCCTTTGTGTAATCGGCAACCAAAGGATGCACAACTAATTGTTGATGATCTGCTTTAAGATTATTCGCAGATTTAATTAAATGATCTGTGGAAATATCAACCGGAACATAAGCTGCAAGTGTTGGAAGATGATCTATTAGTAATCGTATTTTTACGCTGCTGCCGCTGCCAAGTTCAACAAGCAGACATTCATCCCCTATATATGATGCAATTTCCTCAATATTCTCACTCATTATTTTTATTTCGGTGCGTGTAGGATAATATTCTTTCAATTCACAAATCTCATCAAACAACTGCGAACCTTTCTCATCATAAAATAATTTACTTGGTAAAGATTTTTGTGGATTGCTGAGTCCACTAATTACTTCTTCAAGGGTTTCAATGTGTAGGACGTCTTGCATTTGTATACTCAAATTATTTCTCTATCTCTTTTGCTAATCTAATCCCCATAAACTGCCAGCGCGAATGTGGAGGAAAGAAATTTCTGTACGTATTTCTTATATGCGTTTTGGAAGTTGCACATGAACCACCGCGCAAAACCATCTGGCTGCTCATAAATTTTCCGTTGTATTCTCCTAATGCGCCAGGCAAAGTTTTGTAACCGGGATAAGGTGAATATGAGCTTCTCGTCCACTCCCAAACATCACCATACATCTGGTTTAATCCATCATCTTTGCTTTGCAAAGGCACAGGATGGAAATTCAGTGTTTCAACAAAATTTCCTTTGTATTGAAGAGCACCCGCAGCAACTTCCCATTCTGCTTCAGTAGGAAGACGGGCATCTTTCCAGCTTGCAAAGGCATCTGCTTCATAATAGCTTATGTGAGTTACAGGTTCTGCAGGATTCACTTTTCTGAAACCATTTAAAGTGAAGTTCCACCATTCGCCATCTTTCTTTTCCCAATAAAGTGGTGCTTTCCAATTCTCACTTTCAACTGTCGCCCAGCCATCAGATAACCAAAGGGGAGCGGTTTTATAACCACCATCTTTAATAAATTCTATATACTCAAGATTTATTACCAGGCGGTTTGCAATTCTAAATGGATTTATAAATTCTTTATGCCTTGGTGTTTCGTTATCATAGGTAAAACTTTTTCCGTCACTCCCAATCTCAAAAACACCACCATCATATTCTTTCCAATTCATTTTCTGAACGCCATCCTCGTTTACAATTTCTTTTGCTGAATAAACCGGGTTAAGCGGATTGAATGATAAAACATGTTTTATATCTGTAAGAAGTAATTCCTGGTGTTGTTGTTCGTGGTTTATTCCGATTTCAATAATTGGGGCATATTCTTTATAAAGTTTTTCATTACAATTCTTTATAAACTCTATAACATTATTATCTACAAATTTTCTGTACTCATAAATATCTTTTACAGTTGGTCTTGAAAGCAACCCCCTGTTAGGTCTGTCCCACCTCTCACCAATTTGTATATAATATGAGTTGAACAAATATGTATATAGTGGATGAATAGACTTATAATTTGAATCAGCATTTCCGAGTACGAATGCTTCAAAAAACCAGCTTGTATGTCCAATGTGCCATTTAGTGGGGCTTACATCCGGCATCGATTGAATAACATAATCTTCAGTCTCAAGCGGCTCACAAAGCGTTTCGGTAAACCTCCTGATTTTACTATAGTGATTAATTAACTCCTCTCTTACAGGTAGTTCAGTCGCCTGGCTCAGAGTTGTTGATTTTGCCTGATCTGTATCAGTTATATTCATAATAAGTAATTTATTATTTCGTTTTCAGAAGTGATTTGCTTATAAATATATAAAACTATTCGCTCAAAATCCTGCTGATAATAAAAAGATGTGCAACATCACACAAATATTCCATTTCCAAACAATTGCAGAGTTTTAATTATGTTTATTTCATTTAATTTAAAATTCATTTTAAGTGAAAAATTAATACCTAAAAATAAGATTAGATATTAAAGTGATTTGTCATCCTTTTTACAATTATAAAAGTAGGTTGTTAGTGGAATTATAGAAAGTAGGCAATTGAGAGGTATGCAAAGACACATTGAAATCTGTCTGCTCTCAGGGTAAATGTGTCTCTACTATTGAAAATTACTTCCAGACATATAGTTCATTTTCACCAAGATCAATAACATCTTCTATTGCTTCTTTATCACCACGCGAAAGCTCGTCATAAGTCATCTTCCCGGAATGGTCGGAATCAATATAAGGGTACATTATATCTGATTCAGAGTCGCTGTGCCCTAAACCAAAAGCATGCCCAAGTTCATGAATTATAGTTGCTTTTATTTCACCGTCGGAAACTTTTTCATTTGAAAATTTAATTAAACTTATCTGGATTTTAGAAAACTCTATTTCGTTATCCCTGT
>CBEPPX010000165.1:0-5119 GCA_965511205.1 uncultured Ignavibacteriales bacterium
GAAATAATGGGAGCATTCCGTGAAGCAGAAAAATTTGAGGAAGATGCTCTGCAAGTTAAAGTTATTTTTGAACTGCTCTACGGTTCTGCATTAAGGGTAAGCGAGCTCTGCAATTTAAATAGAGCAGATATTGATCTGGAGAAAAAAACTTTAAGAGTAACCGGTAAAGGAAATAAAATAAGAATTGTACCAATTGGTAAAAAATCAATTGAGACTTTAAACAATTATTTAAGTAAGTTCCAAATAAAGTCATCAAACGAGCCCTTGATTAAAACAAAAAAAGGAGGTAGAATCTATCCTCGGCTTGTACACAGGATTGTAAGTAAATACCTGGCTTTAGTTACTGATATTAAAAAGAAAAGTCCTCATGTACTGCGTCACAGTGCTGCAACACATATGCTGGATAACGGTGCAGACATAATGGCTGTAAAAGAAATTCTGGGTCACGAAAATCTTTCTACAACCCAGATCTATACTCATGTAAGTATTGAACGACTTAAAGCAACTTATAAAAAATCTCATCCAAAATCTTAATAAATGGAGGATTATATGAATGTTACTATAACAGCTCGTAAATTTAAAGCACGCGAAAGTTTGAAAACTTTTATTTCCAATGAGGTAAATTCGCTTCTAAAATATAACGATGATATTTTAGATGCAGATGTTATTTTAAGTTATCAAAACTCTAAAGAGAGTGTTAAAGTTGCAGAAATAATTATACGCGTTCCGGGGCAATCCTTTAACGCTACAGATTTTTCAAATGATTTTGAAAAATCCGTTAGTTCAACTGTGGAAAAATTAGTTCGTCAGCTAAAAACATTGAAATCAAAAAGAAGCGCACGCATTAAATGATAGATATAAACGAAAAAGCAATTTCCAGGAAAGAATTTATCACCGTTGAGTTTTTCTATAAAAATACTGAACAGCTTGGAAAGCTAAATCTCTTTTCAAAAAATGCAAATCTTAATAAAAAAATTATAGATCAGAATTTACACAGACCCGGCCTTGCATTAACCGGGTTTGTGGATCTCTTCTCTTACAAAAGGATTCAGATATTTGGTAATACTGAAAACCAGTATCTTTTATCCTTATCTGAAAAGCAGCAGACTTTAGCCCTGGAAACTTTTCTCAAATTTGATATTCCCTGTATAATATTTACAGACAATAATAAACCTACTCCTAAACTGCTTGAACTTGCTGATAAATACCAGGTGCCGCTCTTCGGAACACCATGTTCAACTACAAAGGTGGTTTACCTTATAAGTGATTATCTGGATGACCAGTTTGCCAAAAGAATTACCATTCACGGTTCATTTGTTGATGTTTATGGAGTTGGAATTCTTTTCGTTGGAAAATCCGGAATTGGCAAAAGTGAGGTTGCACTTGATTTGGTGGAAAGAGGGCACAGGCTTGTTGCAGATGACGTAATAATCCTTACAAAAAAAGGAGAAGGTATTCTAATGGGAGTTGGCACCGAATTGGCTAAACACATTATGGAAATAAGGGGACTTGGAATAATTGATGTAGAAAGGATGTTTGGAATCAGGGCTATCAGGTACCAA
Source organism: uncultured Ignavibacteriales bacterium (assembly GCA_965511205.1). Lineage (GTDB taxonomy): Bacteria > Bacteroidota > Ignavibacteria > Ignavibacteriales > Ignavibacteriaceae > JAZGGS01. Next base: position 1,563 of record CBEPPX010000165.1, read on the forward strand.
AAAAGGTTGGAAATTATTGTAGAGCTTGAAATATGGGATAAGGATGCTCATTATACACGAACTGGCTTAGATGTGAATCATGTTACCATTTCGGAGGTAGAAATTCCATATATAAAACTGCCAATTATACCAGGCAAAAATATTACTGTTATTTCAGAGGTTGTTAGTCTTAATTATTTATTAAAGCATTACGGGCACGATGCCGCAAAAATCTTCAAAAACAGGTTAAATCAAAAGCTTAATGAAGTAGAACCCGGCAGTAAAAGGCCAACTGATTATTTTGAGCACGACTTTGAATAAACTATGGCATTAAGCTTGACAGAAATTCCTTATTTAGTTATGTTTGCCCTCTATATATGAAGAAATTTTTCTATTTTTCAGATTCCAGTCTCGAGTTCGTAGAGATAAAAAACTTTAAATCCAAGTTAATTTCTTACTTGGCAATTTCTACTGTAATTCTTTCACTTGGTGTTTTTACAGGTTACCTGCTAATTTCATCTTTAACAAGTTCAGCTAAAAGTAATGCTTCATTAATGCATGAAAATGAAATGTTAGAGCAAAAGTTAACCGATGTAGCTTCAAGTTATGAAAACCTCCGATCTGGCATCGATAGTTTGATATATGAAAACGATCAGTTACGTATATCTGCAAACCTCGAACCAATTCAACCCGAAATGAGATTGGTTGGAATTGGTGGGGTTGATTATAATTTTTCTTCCGGGTTTTCTATCAACTCAGGTAATCTCGATCTGAACGATGCAATAGATTTAGTTGCTGAGATAACCAGGAAGTATGAATTTGAAAAATCGCAGCATCTAGAAATTGCCAAACAATTTAAAACTAATGAAGAATTGTTCGAATCGATTCCTGCTCTTAAGCCTTCTGCAGGTATTTATTCCTATAACGGATTTGGAATGAGAATGCATCCTATTCTTAAAAGATACAAGAGACACGAAGGATTAGATATTAATACAGATAGAGGAACACCTGTATTTGCACCGGGTAAAGGTAAAGTAACCTTTGTTGGAAGAAGAGGAGGCTATGGTTTAGCAATCGAAATCGATCATGGATTTGGTTACAAAACTTTTTATGCCCACCTCTCCAAATCACTTGTTAAAAGGGGGCAGCGCATTACTAGAGGAGACTTGATTGCTAAAACAGGCAATACAGGATTATCTTCAGGACCCCATTTACATTATGAAGTTATGCATAATGGAGTAAAACTTAACCCTGTTGATTTTTTCTTTGATGATGTAGATTTCTTCGCATTAAAGAAAGAAGAATTAATTGTTCTGGAGTAATTTTTTATGATTTGGACTGTTGAATTGGCTGCTTATCTCGATGACGCTCCATGGCCTGCAAGCAAGGATGAACTTTATGAATATGCTGACAGAATTGGTGCACCATACGAAGTTTTAGAAAACCTTAAAGAACTTGAAGACACCGAGGAACCATACGAAACAATTGAAGATATCTGGCCGGATTATCCATCTGATGAGGACTTTTTCTATAATGAAGATGAATTTTAACCGAGGCGCCTAAGGCGCCTTTTTTATGAATACTGTTTTTCAGAACATACAGAGCCAATCAAGAGTACGGAAAATTCTTACCAGGTTTATTAGCACCTCTAAAATTCCTCACGCATTACTTTTTACTGGAATTGAAGGAATAGGGAAGGATTATATTGCGATAAAATTTGCCCAGGAACTTAATCTTAGTTCAGGTAAAACTAATGACAGGGATAGGCTGGTTAAGCAGATATCGCAACTTTCCGAACCTTATATAAAGTATGTATTTCCTTTACCCCGCGGAAAAAATGAAATCGATGAAAGCAGCCCTACAGAAAAACTAAGCACACAGGAAATTGAAATTGTGCAGGGAGAACTCCGGAAGAAAATTGAAAATCCGTATCACAAAATTATAATTCCAAAAGCAAATGCTATTAAAATTAACAGTATAAGAGATATTAAAAGATTTCTTTCACTGGATTTTAGTGAATTAAGTTACAGAGTAATCATTATTTCTGATGCACATCTAATGAACGAACCTGCACAGAATGCACTGCTGAAAAATCTTGAAGAACCGCCGGCTAATGTAATATTCATTCTCACAACCGGTTATCATTCACGTTTAAGAGAAACTATACGCTCCCGGTGCTGGAATATTAATTTCGATCCACTGGCTGAAGAGGAAGTTGTAAGCATTCTTAAAGATTTTTTCGGACAGGATAAAAAGATTGCAGAATCAGTAGCTCCATTCTCAGATGGATCGGTTCAAACTGCTTTGAAGCTGATAGATATGGATTTTTATAATCTAAGAGAGACTACTATTTCAATTCTACGTTACTCATTCGGAAGAAAGTTTAATTCTGCCTTCGATGAAGTAAATAAAGTGCTGGCAGATCAAAGTGCGGATAATATAAAACTGGTAATTAAAATGATTATAACCTGGCTGAACGATTTGCAGAAACACAGGTATCAGTTAAAGAAATATTTTTTTAAGGAACATGTGGAAACACTGGAAAAGTTTAATACAAAATTTCCTGATGTTGATTTACAAAACATCACCTTTACTTTAGATAAACTGTCAACTCTTGTAAAGAGTAATATCAATATAAATGTTCTTACAGCAAATCTTATTTTTGAATTATCAGCCTTGACTGCTAAAAAGAAATAACCCTCTTACATCTCATCCGTAATTTTACACTTAACCGTCTGATTATTAACTATTATTTCTTTAATTTTTCTTTGTAGATTTTCATTAATCTGAAAAGAGGAATATATGAAAAAAGTAGTTATAACTTCAGCCAAACGAACACCGATTGGCGCTCTAAGTGGCACTTTGTCATCACTTAGTGCGGCACAACTTGGCAGCATAGCAATTAAAGGGGTGATAGCAGATTCCAAAATTGATCCATCAAAAGTTGATGAAGTGATTTTTGGAAATGTACTAACCGCAGGACAGGGACAGGCACCTGCAAGACAGGCAGCCATTTATGCAGGATTACCTGAAAAAACAGAATGTATGACCATAAATAAAATGTGCGGAAGCGGGCTTAAAACTGTTATGCTTGCCCAACAGGCAATTCAATGTGGACACTCTGATGTTATTATTGCAGGCGGACAGGAAAGCATGAGCAACGCTCCTTACCTTCTGCCGAATGCAAGAGCCGGTTACCGGCTTGGTAATGGCGAGCTTGTAGATTCAATGGTGAAGGATGGTTTGTGGGATGTTTACAACGACATCCACATGGGCAGCTGCGCTGAATCCTGCGCAAAAGACTTTAAATTCAGCAGGGAAGAGTTGGATGAGTTTTCAATAAACTCTTATAAGAAAGCTATTGAAGCAGAGAAATCAGGAAAGTTTAAAGATGAAATTATTAAAGTTCCTGTAAAAGTGAGAAGGGAAGAGGTTCTGATAGAAAAAGATGAGGAACCGGAAAAAGTTAAGTTTGAAAAAATCCCTACTCTCAGACCAGTCTTTGCCAAAGATGGTGTAGTTACTGCAGCTAATGCTTCCAGTATAAACGATGGAGCGGCTGCACTGCTCGTTACAAG
>CBEPPX010000166.1:0-5118 GCA_965511205.1 uncultured Ignavibacteriales bacterium
ATCAAAATGTAACAGCGCACCGGCATCAGCATTATATGAGCCTCCGTTGAAAATGCCGTCACAGTTAAAAGTAACAGAACCGGACTGCACATCAATAGTACCGCCCAAATTCCGAAACTCCCAATTTGCATTAAAATTACATGCACTCGTACCGCTGACTTTACGGAATGTTCCTGTATTTGTATTGATAAAAATACCGCCGTTGGGGAAACCTCCAAAATTTCCAGCGGTATCAATCTCAAATAATGCCTGGTTCTCTATAACAGAAGCATCTTGACCCCATATACCAAAACTAAGCATCCGAACTGTTCCCTGGTTCAGTAATCTAGCCCCTCCATACAAAGCAGCAGGCCATTGGTTACCACCTATCTCAAGCACAGCACCACTGGCGATTGTAACAACTCCATTGTTATTAGATGTTACATCCCTTATGATTCCGCCTCCGGATACACCACCCCAATTGGCATAATCGGTAATTGTGAGTGAGCCGTCATTTCCACTCAATAGTAACTCACCCCCAACAAGAGTATGAAAACCAGCAACTTCACGGGACCCATTTGTTGATACGATAGTTCCTTGGTCAATAGTAACAATATCACCTGCCCCTGGAACCCCTGGCGGAGACCAAACAGTGGGTTCGTCCCAATTTCCACTTAGTACTGAAGAATATGTAGTTTGTGCATTAGTAGTAAACGGTAGTATCAGAATGCACATTAAAACGATAATGAAACTAATTCGTTTCATAAAGAACCTCCTAAATTATTATTTAATTGATTGACCATTTACAGTACATGCGTAAGTTGAGTGCAAAGTGGCTCATCAGTTTAATTTTTTTTTTGAAAGGGAGATAAGTAGAAGAAATGAAGAGATATTGCAAGAAATTATAGGTTTTTATCTTACTGTAGATTTCTCTTTAGCGTATTTTACCATTTCAGATTGATAAAACTCTGCTTTTAATTTATTACCAATCTCTTTGTACAGAGCTGCTGAGTATTCTTGGTATCGTACAATTTTTTTAAAATCTGTGTATTTATCATTTTTATAGAATTCCACCGAGCCAACAAGCAGTTTTTCGGCTTCAGAATACCTTTTTTGTTTTAAAAGACAAATTCCCAATTCACCCCTTGAGGACCAGGTTTTCGAATGCTCATTTCCAAAAACTTCCTCTCTGATAATTATAGATTTATTTAAAACTTTTTCTGATTTACTTAATTGATTTGATTCTAAATAAGTCCTTCCTAACCAGTAATAAGCTAGCGATAAAAAGGGATCTTTAGTTGCTTTAATTCTAATAAAAAAATCTATTGATTGTAGCAGTGGAATTTCTGCATTTCTATATTCTGCCTCGGTAAAATATAACATACCTAAATTAATTAGAGCTAAACCATTTGAAGGATGATCTTTACCTAATACTTCCAATTTAATTTCGTACGCCTTTTGAAATGCATTTTCTGACGCATCAAAGTTTTTATTATCCAAATAAATAAAAGCTAAGTTATTGTAAATACTAGCAATCTCAGGTCGGTTATTCCCATATAAATTTGTTAATATGTTTAATGCTTCCAAATAATATTTTTCTGCTTCATCAACCTTATTTTGATGATGCAGGTTTACTGCGAGATTATTTATTGTTATTGCTTCTTTCTGACCCTTTTCATCATTATACAAACTATAAATATCTAGTGCTTTTTTAAATACAACGGCGGCACTATCATAGTGTCCTAAATTCGTTAGCATTGTACCATAATCATTTAAGTTATCAGCAAAACCTTTTGTAGGTTTTTCAGATATTTTATCGAATATAGTTATTCCCTGATTATAAAATGAATCTGCAAGCTGATAGTTCCCGATCCAATCATAACATAATCCAAGCTGATGAGAACTGATAGCAACTTCTTTGCTATTTAAACCAAATAAAATTTTATTTGATTCAAGACTTTCTGTTAGCAGCGTTTTTGCTTTATCATATTCACCCAAACCGATGAAGGTAGAACCCAAAGTTTGTTTAATTGCTGATTTTATTTTCGGGTGACTTTTTAATTTAACATTTACATCCTCTGTTGCTTTTTCCAACAAATCAAATACTTTCACATCTCTACCCTTGACTTCCGGATCAGCTGAAGCCAGCATTTCTAATAAAAAATTATTCACTTCTTCAAATTTTTGCAGTTCAATTTGTGCTTTATCTCTTTCCTCCGCTGCAATATTTGCCTGCCAGGTAACGGTAATTGCACTAACAATCAAAAGCGTAAATAACAGTGCGGTTAATGTAACTCCAACTTTATGTCTTTGGACAAATTTCGAGAACCGGTATTTTAGCGTGTCCTTCCGTGCAATTACAGGCAGTCCAATAAGATGTCTTCTTATATCTTCAGAAAATTGTTCTGCTGAAGTATACCGTCTATCCGGATCTTTATGAATTGCTTTAAGAATAATATTATCAATATCACCCTGCAAATGCTGAAAAATCTTTTCCGGTTTTTCATTCCTTGAATTGCTGATACTTTGCGGAGTGATTTGCTTTATAGTACCATCAGAAGATGATATTTCCTCAGTTGATTGAAACTTATCACTGGGTTTAATAACCTGTTCATCAGTTATTATTTTGCCAATAGCAATCGGAGAATGAACAGTTATCCTATATGCCTGATGTCCAGTTAGTAATTGATAAAGCAGGATGCCGAGCGAATAAATATCACTCCTTGTTGTGATGTTTTCTCCTTTAATCTGCTCAGGACTCGCATACTCCGGAGTAAGATGCCACATCCCGGTTTTGGTAAGTCCTTCTTCATTTTCATTTAGTTCTTCATCCATCAACTTTGCAATTCCAAAATCAAGGAGTTTTGGTCTTCCTTCTTTATTAACAAGAACATTACCCGGCTTGATATCTCGATGAACGATCAGATTTTGATGCGCATATTGTACAGCACCGCATACCAGTCTAAAAATTTCAAGTCTTTGATTAGTACTCAATTTATTCTCATCACAATATTCTATCAGCGATTTTCCATCAATATATTCCATAACGAGATAGGGAAGCCCGTCATCCGTTGTACCACCATCGAGCAATCGTGCAATGTTGGGATGCTGAAGATTTGCAAGCGTTTGTCTTTCATTCTGGAAGCGTTTTATAACATATTCTGAATTGAAATGATGTTTTAAAATCTTGATTGCAACTTTATGCTCAAATTCTTTATCATCACGTTTACCCATATATACAATTCCCATTCCGCCAACACCAGCTTCTCCCTCAATTAAATAATTTCCGATATGTGTTCCGATAAACTGGTCTTTTTCGGGATGTGATTTCTTTTCGTTAATGTTGGGTGGAATCTCAAGAAAATCATCAGTCTGATCGTGAGCTTGAAGGAGCGAGAGAACTTCTTTCTTTAATTCTTTATCATCGCCGCATTTATCATCTAAGAATTTTTGTCTTTCCCTTAAATCAATATCCAATGCTTGTTCAAAAACAGATTTTAATATATTTATTTTTTCTTTATCCAAATTACTCTTTTGATTTTAGAAAGAAGTGAAGTTAGTTTTGTTGAATTTCTTTATACAGCCACGCCTTGGCAAACTGCCAATCTCTTTTTACTGTGGCAGAGGATATATTTAATAGCTCAGCGGTTTCCTCAATTGTGAGCCCTGAAAAATACCTGAGTTCTACAATTTTTCCTGAGCGTTCTTCGATACCCTCCAGTTTTTTAAGGGCTTCATCTAAAGCAAGTATCTGATCATCAGATTCGCTTGCAACAAGTTGTGCATCATCTAATGATAACTTAGTCTTTCCACTTCCACGCTTTTGGGAATTCCTTTTTCTTGCATAGTCAACTAAAATTTGCCGCATCGTTTTGGCAGCAATTCCGAAAAAATGTGCCCTGCTTTGCCAGGATATTTGCTGATTTCCAATCAGTTTAATATATGCTTCGTGAACAAGTTCAGTAGTTTGAAATGTATGTTTTCTATATTCATCACTTAAATATTTTGATGAAATTTTACGTAGCTCATCATATACTAATGGTAAAATCTGTTCAATAGCAAGATTGTTTCCATTGCTAATTTCATTTAGCAGTAGAGTGATATTTTGTTGCGATATATTAGGCATGGCACATAATTACCACTCAGAATATAGTGATTGAGAAACAGAAAAAAAATAAATATGTGCCTGTGTAAATATTGAGTAGTGCGAACTATTAGAAGAGAGCCGGTTGATATCCGGCTCCTGAAGTTAAAATATTTTTGTTATAGCTTTTATAATATGATACTATTTTAATAGAATCATTTTTCTTGTTTCAACAAAACCCTGTCCTGAGCTTGCCACAGGATCTCCAGCGTCAAGTTTGTAAAAGTATATACCACTGGTTAATCCGGCTCCATTAAATTCTATAGTGTAAGTTCCGACAGATTTGTTCTCATTAACCAGGGTTCTAACTTCATTACCAATTGCATCGTAAACTGTAAGATTTACAAATGTTGAATTTGGAACGGTAAAATTAATCTTGGTACTCGGATTAAAGGGATTCGGATAATTTTGTTCAAGCTTGAAATCGGTCACTGTTGATGGACCTATTCCTGAATCTGTAGGAATCTGACTAAGCAGTTTTGTTTCATAAGCGCCGTTGCCATGCGTCATCACCCTGATAACATTGCTAACAGTTGTAATATTCAAATCCATTCCCTGTACCGCAGTAGGCAGTCCGTCATTAAAATCCTGCCAGTTTCCACCGCCGTCTGTAGAAACAAATACACCAATATCTGTCCCAATATAAACATGGAATGAATTATTAGGATCAACAATAACAGCAGTGACGGGAACATCGGGTAGATTGTCACTTATATCTGTCCAGTTATCTCCGCTGTTTGCAGATTTATAAACATGCCCGGTACCGAAGCCGTAGAAAGTAACGTAAACAATATTATCATCATTTGGATCAACGGCAATATCAGCAGGAAACCTATCCGGAAGAGTTCCTGTGATGTTATCCCAGCTTGTTCCACCGTTAGTTGTGCGGAACAGACCGGAGCGTGTTTGATTAGGAGCAGTTCCAACATATACTTTATCGCTTGTTTGGTAACTTATATCCATACAAAGAGCAGGGTTTCCATCGAGTTCGTTCC
>CBEPPX010000167.1:0-5082 GCA_965511205.1 uncultured Ignavibacteriales bacterium
AACATTTTAATTTTCTAAAAGAAGAGAAGGAGAAACCGGTTGAGCAAGAGTCTTGAAAATGTGCTGAAAGATTATAAGAAAGAATTCCGCACTTACATCGAAAGAGTTTGTACATGCGATAGAAAGTTAATGGTTAAGGGAGAACTGCTTGAAATACTTGAACGCCTTAAACAGGAAAACGGTAACGATCTGCAGGCAATTGAAGATGTTGTAAGGCACTTTACTGAGTCTGTTTGTATCAGTTGTAATGTTTTTATAGAAATGAGGGAGAAGATAGGCTCCACGCAATATTTTAAATTTAATACGAAGGAAAACAGTAATAAACAAATCACTTCAGTTGAATATCTGAAAGCTAAAGAAGCATTCCGCGATCCTGCTCATACAAATGACTTGCTTACTTTAAACTTCAAAACTTTTTACGATAAATTCCCAAGTGTTAGGGAAGCAAAAAGTATAGGGAAGGGTGTAGAATATCTGAATCGCTATCTCTCCAGCAGCATGTTCACAAACCCGCAGAAAATTGGGCAGGCACTTTTCGATTTTCTTTTTGTGCATAAGCATAACTCGGAGCAACTAATTGTTAACGATAAAATTACAAATCCGGAAGAACTTAGCTTAAGTATCGATAAAGCCAAAAAGCTGCTTAAGAAAAAATCACCAGACGATTCTTATTCAAAAGTAAAACACAACCTGGAAGAACTTGGCTTTGAGGAAGGTTTGGGAAATACTGTAAAAAGAATAACAGAGAGCCTTGATCTGGGAGATACTCTAATGCATTCTCCGGATCACCTTGTCCTAAAGGAATTCCTTTCACGCATACCGATGATTTACAATATTGTTGTAGTAACACCCCATGGTTACTTTGGGCAGGAAGGTGTACTTGGTAAACCAGATACCGGCGGGCAGGTTGTTTATATATTAGACCAGGTTAAAGCGTTAGAAAAAGAGATGAATGAATCTTTAAAACTTGCCGGGGTTAAATCGAATCCTAAAATAATAATCCTTACAAGGTTAATACATAACGCGGGCGATACAACCTGCAACAAGCGGCTTGAAAAAGTAAATAACACCAAGAATGTATGGATATTAAGAGTTCCTTTCAGGGAACACAACCGCGATGTTACTGATAACTGGATTTCCCGTTTCGAAATTTGGCCGTACCTCGAAGAGTTTGCGGAAGATTCCGCTGGCAAATTGATAGAAGAATTTGGAACAAAACCAGACTTAGTTATAGGTAATTATTCTGATGGCAATCTGGTTGCAACCATCCTTGCTAAAAAGTTTGGTGTTACACAGTGCAACGTTGCACACGCACTTGAGAAGAGTAAATATCTTTATAGTGCACTTTACTGGCAGGACATGGAAGAGCAGTATCATTTTTCAACTCAATACACTGCAGATTTACTAGCGATGAACTCAGCAGATTTTATAATTACATCAACTTATCAGGAAATTGCCGGAAGGGAAGACAGCATTGGGCAGTACGAATCCTACACAAACTTTACAATGCCCGGATTGTACAGGGTTGCAGGTGGAATAAATCTCTTCCACCCAAAGTTTAATATTCTTCCGCCTGGTGTTAATACAAAACTTTTCTTTCCATATACTAAAACAAAAAGCAGGTCTAAAAAAATTAAAGATGAAATATATAAGAGATTTTTCAGAGATCATGATCCATCTGATGGAATTGGAAAGTTAAAAAATCCGGATCTTCCACCAATCTTCTCGATGGCTCGATTGGATAAGATTAAAAACATCACCTCACTTGTTAAATGGTTTGCCGAAAGTGGTGAACTTCAGAAATATTCAAACCTTATTATTGTTGCAGGTAAAATTGATGTTGAAACAACCACTGATAAAGAGGAGCAAGACCAGATAGAGCTTATGCACAAGGAAATAGATGAATATAAACTATGTGATAAAATTAGATGGGTACCTGGCGATGGTAACAGGAAAAGAGTACCTGAATATTACCGGGTGGTCGCCGATAAGAAAGGAATATTTGTTCAGCCGGCATTGTTCGAAGGTTTTGGTTTAACGGTTATTGAAGCAATGCGTTCAGGGCTCCCTACTTTTGCTACTCAATATGGCGGACCGCTGGAAATTATTGAAGAAGGTATTTCAGGTTTTAATATCGATCCTGTAAATGGTGAAGACTCGGTTAAAAAAATAATTGATTTCTTTAAGAAGTGTAAAAAAGATAAAGAATACTGGAATAAAATTTCAAAAGCAGGAATTAATAGAGTAGATACCGCTTTTAACTGGGAGTTATACTCTAAAAATCTTCTTTCACTTGCAAAAATTTATGGATTCTGGAAGTACACAACCAACCTGGAAATGAGTGAAATGAACGCTTACCTCGATCTTCTTTATCACATGCTTTATAAGCCAAGAGCCAAGGAAATATTGGAGTTGCATAAAAATAGATAACTACTAAGAACTACGATTTCTCTCAAGACACTAAACCCACTTTTTTCTTCTAAAAAACATTAACATTCCAATGGTTACAGCAACCATCACCCCCCAAACTATAAAGTATGCCCCCCGCCAACCAAGTTCGGGCATATACTCAAAGTTCATCCCATAAATACCGGCAATAAAGGTAAGGGGGATAAAAATTGTGGCAATGATAGTTAAGGTTTTCATTACCGCATTCAAATTGTTATTCTGATTGGAATTATTTAAATCTACAAGTGCTTTGATGTTTTCATTATAGAGAAGATAAAATTCTACTAAATGATTTAAATTGTCTCTCAGATCGTTGAAGAAAACCCAATTTTTTTCTGAAATATAATTTGGCTCTTCCTTAATTAATCCGGTTATTGTTTCTCTTAAAGGAAAAAGGTTCTTTCGAATATTATTAAGCTCGAATTTCAGACTATGTATTTCCTCCATTAAATTTTCAGTAGTGCTTGATAGAAGTCTTTCCTCCAATTGCGATATTTTTTCATTGATATTTGTGAAGAAAAGATAGTATGTATCAATAAATGCATCTATAAGAACATAAAAAAGATAGTCTGCTTTCAATTTTCGTGCTCTGCCCTTAGATTGTTTTATTCTTTCAATTTTATTTTTAAGTACATCGTTTTCAAAATCCTGGAATTGAATAATTGTACTATCTGTCAATACAAGACAAATATGATTCCTCTTAAAACTACCTTCATCACTCGGTGAATAAGCCTTTAAAATTAGTGCCGAGTAATTTTCTTCCTCCTCATATTTTGGAAGATGTTCTGTGTTTAATACATCTTCAAGCAACATTGGATGAATGCCAAACTGTTTCCCCAGTTCACTTATTGGTTCTGAATTTCGCAACCCGGTAACCTCTACCCAGTTCACATGATTATTCTTTATAAACTTTTTAATTGTTGAGGGGTTTGAAACATCCTCTTCAATAAAATTATCCTGGTTATAGGTTCTAACTTTTATTTTCGTTTCAAGTTGATCGGAATTCCCAATGTAATCCAAACTCCCAGGAGGCAGACCGATTTTCAGCGTTAGTTTTTTTCTTTTTTGTTTTGTCATTTTATTTCCAAATAGTTACACATCTTTTTTCTTGAAAAGACTAAAATGGGGAAAATTTGTTTTCTTTTCCAACCTTTCTATCACTGATGTGAGAGGTTTTCCTTTCTTTATTAAAGCGATCATCATAATGATATTAGTAACGAAAATAACTAAAAGTAATATTGCAGGCTCAAACTTTTCGCTGTGAAGATTTGAAGGAATTGAAAAGAACAGCAGTATGGTAATTAATCCACGCGGCGCAATAAAGATTTCAGGAAAGATACCGGAGTGGGCAAAGATTTTTAAATTGAAGTACCTTATTACAAAAAGTACCAGCATAATTAAGAATGTTGTTAAAATTACCATAGGGTTATCAAGATTAGTCATTGTAACGGACATTCCAAATAAAACGAAAAATAATGTGCGGACTATAAATGAACTCTCGGCAATTATAATTTTGAAATCCTCAAGAATTTCATGAAATACCTCTATTTTAACCCACTTCTTAAGGAGACCCCTAAAGAATAAAGTTTGATTGTTCAGGATTAATCCGAAAAAGAGAATTATTAATAATGATGAAAGATGAAACAATTTGCCAATTGAGTATAGCAAAACCAGAAGAGATGAAATAAGAAAAAGTTTTCCGGGTAAATTAATTCTATGAAACAAAAGCACGAGCAGGTAACCTATAACAAAAGAGATAATGAAGGTGAGCAATATATTTAAGCCAATATTAACGGTAATAAATCCCAAATCGGTATTACCATAATAATCTATCAGGTAATAGAAAATCATTATTCCAAGTATATCTGAAAAGGTTGATTCGTAAATCAGGAATTCTCTCTTATCCTCTTCCAGGTTGGTTATACTTGTGATAATAATTGCACTACTCATAATTGAAAGTGGCACGGCGTAAATTAAAGCGTTGTAATAAGGAATTTCCCAAAGAAACATAAGAATGCCGCAAACAGAAAAGGAAGTTAGCAGCAATATTACAAGAGCAGTAAAAAATGATTTTACAATTAGAACCACTTTTTCTCTCTTCAGCTTCAAATCAAGCGTAGCCTCAAGCACAATCATTATTAACCCAACCAGACCAACAATTTCTAAGAAATTATATACATTTAAAATTTCAAATCCTTTAAATTCCATTGTATATCTTATTATAATACCGGTGAGGATTAATAATAAAACACTTGGGATATTAAATCGTTTAGCAATAATTCCATAGATATATGACAATATGATTACTAAACAAATCGATATAATCAAATATAGTGGATCAATTGTAAGCATTGTGTAAATAATTCTTTGATTATGTTTTCATTAAATTTATCTAATATATCTTTATTATTTCATTTTTTACTTTTAGTTTATAATTTTATTTTATAACTGTTCAATAGTTCCTTTGATCCTGCACCAAGGCTAATTATAGTTTTCATTGCTTTATCAACGGGATAGTTAATGATTTGCACTCTATCCTTTGGGAGGTGATAGATAAACCCCGCTGTAGGCGCAGGACCGGAAGGAACAAACACAGTGTAAGATCCATCATCATGTTCTTCCGTAATGAAGGCA
>CBEPPX010000168.1:0-5080 GCA_965511205.1 uncultured Ignavibacteriales bacterium
TGTTTACAGATTTGAAAATGCCTGAAATGGATGGTGTTGAAGTTACAAAATCGGTTAAACATTTACGTCCGGATATTGATGTGGTAATTATAACAGGTTATGCTACAGTTGAAACTGCTGTAGAATGCATGAAGTTTGGTGCAATGGATTATGTGCAAAAACCGTTCACAGAAGATGAGCTGCTTGAGTTCACTAAAAAAGCATTCATTAAACGTGAAGATAGAATTAAAAAGATGCTTAAACCAAAAGTTCATATAACTCACCTTAAAGAAATTGCTGAAGCTAAGACTCCTGAATTTTTAATTCCAGGGGGCGTTTTTATTTCTGAAGGACATTGCTGGGCAAATATTGATGACAAAGGCATGGTAAAGGTTGGCCTTGATGATTTTGCGAGAAAGTTAATAGGTAAAATTGATGCTATTGAATTTCCTAACCTGGGATTGAGTATTAGAAAAGGGCAGCGTTTATTTGCAGTAAAACAGGATAACAGGAGAGTCACCTTCAATTCCCCGGTTAGCGGAAAAGTAAAAGAAATTAATAAGCTGCTTAATACTGATCTTGAATCGATTGAATTTTCTCCTTACGAAAATAACTGGGTTTGCCAGATTGATGCAGAAGAACTTGATAGTGAAATTCCCCAATTAAAAATTGGTAAAGCCGCAGTTAATTTCTACCAGGAAGATATTGAACATTTGCAAGCTCTTAAGAAGAAAATTAAAACAGGTACTGAAGAAGATATAGCTAATGCACATCTGTATATTGGAGAAATGGAAAAGCTGGATGATGTTAGCTGGAAAAGATACAGCGAAGAGTTTTTTGAAAAATAAAAGGAAGCCAGTTATCTACCGCTTCCTTTAAGTTTAAAAATGTTATTTTTTTGCTTCAGCAGTAATATTAATTTCACCGCCTCTTTTAAAGTGAAGTGTAAAATCTATTTCATCAGCAATTGGAATATCTTTAATTAATTTCATAACCATTATATGATGTGATCCTGGTTTTAATTCGAAAGTGGAATTCGGCTCGATTATAATCATTTCAACTTGGCGCATTCCCATCATATCACCTGATTGATATGTTTCGTGAATTTGAACCATCTTTGAAATTTCTGAATCAACTTTGTAAAGCGTGTCGGCTTCTTCGCCGGAATTTTCTATTGTAAAATAAAGTGCAGTTGCCATTCCTTCCGAGCTTGGTCTAACCCAGGGATCATTAATTTTTATTTTCTCTTCTGCCGGTACGATGAAAAATAGTATTGCTAAAATCAGGTTCATTTCTATTCTCCTATATACTTTATATCGGTTATTAATTCTTCAATATTAATTGTGCTGCCTTTGTAATTCTTTTTTAAAATGCCCTTATTATTAATTAAAGAAATCCTGTCTGTATGCATAATTGAATAACTATTTGTTCCATCTTCAAAGAAAGTTGAATCTGTCGGAATTGCCCTTACATCAAATCGTTTTAACAGGTCTTTTGTAGTTGTTTCATCTCCTGTTAAGAAGATCCAGTTATCAAATTTTATATCTCTTATCTCTGCAAATTTTCTAAGAACCTCTGGTGTGTCTCTTTCAGGATCAAAGCTAAGCGCAACAAAGAGCACATCTTCAATTCCTTGTCCATGCAATTTTTCTTCAGCTAAAGCCATGTTGTGTGTAGTCATCGGGCAAATATCCGGGCAGTGTGTATAGATAAAGCCCATAACAGTTATTTTATCTTTTATGATTTCAGGAAAATTTACATCAATACTATCTTGATTAAGAAAAGCGTAGCTCCGTTTTGTTAAGTCTTTATTTAAAGGAAGCTTTTCCTGGCAGCTAATTAAGAAGATAAACAATGCAACAAAAGATAAAAGCAGGAAGGTTTTTA
Source organism: uncultured Ignavibacteriales bacterium (assembly GCA_965511205.1). GTDB lineage: Bacteria > Bacteroidota > Ignavibacteria > Ignavibacteriales > Ignavibacteriaceae > JAZGGS01. Next base: position 1,867 of record CBEPPX010000168.1, read on the forward strand.
TTAAATTCAATTTTAAGATTCTTATCAATTGAGAAAAATATATTTAATAAAAGTAAAACTATTAAAAATATATTCAGAATAGAAATTGTATTAATTTAAGTTTGATTTTCGAATTAATTGAAATGAATTAGTTGCAATCGTTAACCGAAAAATTTTTACTGCCATTTAGCATCTGCAGATATGATGAGAACGAACCTAAGAGTCATTTTGTAAAACTGAATAAGAATACCAGGTGGTTAACATTTACACGGTTTCCGTACGATTATGATTTAAATAAGTATGTGGAAGAATTATTGCAAGGAGGGAAGAGTGGAATATTGATTGATGGTTGTAATAAAAAATTTGCAAATCATCTCTCCCAATCCGGGTATGAAATATTATCTATAGGGAAGGAAGCAGTCTTAAATATTCAGGGTAATCACTTCAAAAAGAAATCATTAAAAGAATTAATTCGAAGAGGTCATCGGCAAAAGTTCTTTGAAGAAATTCCTTTTTCAACTGAGATGAAAGAAAGATTAAATAATTATAAACTCGATTGCTCTCATGGAAATGAACCACAATTAAAATATTTGTTTAACAATGAATTCGAACCATTTTTCAGATTATTTGTATTGAAAAATAGAAATGATAAATGGTATGGTGCGTTTATGCTTTCGAATAAAGAGAATAATTTTGCCCAAACGGAATTAATATTGCGCCGCAAGAACGCACCGGTTGGTGTAATGGAAGCATTAATATTTTCTATCTTTCTCAAACTAAAAAATGAAAAATATGAATACTGGAGTCTTGGTGCAGTTCCATTTACAGTTTACGAGGATAAATTCTTAACAAAGGAAGGAATAATTAATTTTATAGGGCGAAGATTAAGGTTCGCGTATAATTATGAAGGATTGTATTTCTTTAAAAATAAATTTAGCCCAATTTGGATTGATTACTATTTTTGTGTTAAACCTAAACTTACGTTTTCTATTTTGTTAAAAGTTTTAATCAAGACTAATTTGCACAAGCTTATTATAAATAAACTGCCCCACGCTTTATCGTTTGGAATAATAAACAAAGGTCATTGAATGAAGAGTGAAGATATAAAGAATCCAGGTTTAGGCGATATGCCTGTTGATGATTTTAGAAAATACGGTCATCAATTAGTTGATTGGATTGCAATTTATTTAGAGGGAATTGAAAACTATAAAGTACTTCCTTCTGTTAAACCCGGGGAGATAAAATCAAACCTTCCATCAGATCCTCCCGAAAAAAGTGAATCCCTAGAACATGTAATGAAAGATTTTGAAGAGAAAATAATTCCCGGCATAGCCCATTGGAATCATCCTGATTTTATGGCTTATTTTAATTCAACATCTAGCGGTCCCGGAATTTTAGCTGAACTTCTATCGGCTGGATTAAATGTAAACGGAATGGCGTGGCACACCTGCCCGGCTGCAACTGAGCTTGAAGAAGTTACACTTGGCTGGTTTAAAAAAATGCTTGGATTACCTGATCAACTTTGGGGAATTATTTATGATACGGCATCAGTAAGTTCTATGCACGCCATTGCCGCTGCAAGAGAACAGCTGAATGGATTAATGGTGAGGGAAAAAGGATTATCGGGAAGAAAGGATGTACCGCGCTTAAGATTGTATTTTTCAGAGCAAGCTCATTTTTCAATTGATAAAAGTGCTGTTACACTTGGTATCGGGTTAGAAGGGATTAGAAAAATTCCTGTTGATAGAGATTTTAAAATGATTCCTGCTGAACTTCAAAAAGAAATAAACGAAGATAGAAAAGATGGCTGGCTTCCGTTTTGTGTAGTTGCAACTGTTGGTACAACCTCTACAACAAGCGTTGATCCTGTTAAAGAAATTTCTAAAATATGTTTAAAAGAAGACCTCTGGCTTCATGTAGATGCAGCTTATGCAGGGACTGCTGCTGTTTTGCCGGAAATGCGATGGATATTTGATGGAATTGAAAACGCTGATTCGCTTGTAATAAATCCTCATAAATGGATGTTCACGCCAATTGATCTGAGCATATTCTACACAAAAAAACCGGAAGTGCTAAAACGTGCATTTAGTTTAAGCGCCGAATATCTTAAAGCTTCTGAAAAGGAATCAACAAATTTTATGGATTATGGAATTCAGCTTGGCAGAAGATTCCGTGCATTAAAACTTTGGTTTATTATCAGACATTTTGGAGTTGAAGGAATAAGAAACAGGATTAAGGAGCATCTTCGTTTGGCAAAGGAGCTCGCCGGTTGGATTGATTCTCATCCGGATTTTGAAAGGATGGCTCCAACAGATTTTGGAGTGGTTTGTTTTCGTGCTCATCCAAAAAATATAGATGATGAGAATAAACTGAATGTTTTAAATGAAAATCTGCTTAATAAAATTAATGAAAGCGGTAAACTCTTTTTATCTCACACAAAACTTAACGGTAAATATGTAATAAGAATTTCAATTTCCGGATTGAGAACCTTCGAAAATCACGTTAACTCTGCGAAAGATCTAATTCAGGAAAAGTTACAAGAAATAATTTGAATTTTAATTCGTGAAATTCGTGGCTGAAATTTATGCCACGAATTATTACTAATCCTCTAAAGTAAAACCAATTTTTATTGTAACCTGGTGATATGCAACAACGTTGTTTTCAATGTAACCTCTTGTTTCAGTTACAACATACCATCTCATATTGCGTACAGTGGTTGCAGCTTTAGTTAGCGCATTCTGGATTGCTTCTTCAATACTGGTTTTTGAGGAACCGGTTAATTCAATATGTTTATAAACGTGTTCTGGCATTTAATTTACCTTTCTGTTTTTTATTGTGATTATTATAAAGCTAATAATAATAAGTTGACTTATAAATTACAATTAATATGATATCGGAAACTTAATCTATTATTAATCATCATACATATTTGAATTAAAAATATTTCTGAAAGGATAGTCATGGCAACTTCAAACGCATATTTAAAGCAAATAAAGGGAATTTCATTTGCAGGCAAAACCGATTCAAATCACTGGATTACAATGGATGGACCGGAAAATTTTGGTGGGCACGACGCGGGAATAAGACCAAAAGAATTACTTCTTCTTAGTCTGGCTGGCTGCACCGCAAGTGATGTAATTTCGATTCTTCAGAAGAAGCGCGTAAAATTGGATGACTTCGAAATAAATATTTCTGCAGATATGACCGAAGAGCACCCAAAAGTATATTCAAAAAT
>CBEPPX010000169.1:0-5078 GCA_965511205.1 uncultured Ignavibacteriales bacterium
TCCTCATCATAAATTTTTTGTAGGAAGGAAGAGAATCTGAAAAGGTTAAGATATTCGTAGATGAGTGGATGAGTTATTTCCTTATCAGCAATTGATAAAAGATAATTACCAAATCCGAAATAAATTTCTTTATCAAAACTCTCCATCAGCGTGTTTGCAAACTCACCCATCACAACTGATTTAAGTATTTCTGTTAACTCTGCAAATAAACCAGTATCGGAAGAAAGGAAATCATTTTCAGAGACATTCTTTATTACTGATTGTAACTCATTGTAAAGCAGTTTAACCTGTTCTTCTTCCAGAGCAGACCTGCCGGAGAAGAATTTTTCTTTTAATTCTGAAATTTCTGCTGAAAGAGGATTTTGTTTTAATTCACTCATCTACTTGTTGTCTTTCTTGAAAAGCCATAAAGGTTGACTACCTTAAACTTAAAAATATTTAATGAGAATAGAATATTTGGTGGGAACAGTTTTTGCTTATAAAAGAAGGGATGCCGTTTGACATCCCTTTCTTTTTGAAAAAAGCAATTACTAATTAACTTTTTATTCCTGCAACTTCTTCGAGCATTGCAGTTGTAACAGATTTTGGTCTTTCTATCGGGTAACCGAGCGCACGATCCCATATTATGTTTGAAACAACACCCAGCGCTCTTCCTATTCCAAACAACACAGTATAAAACTCATACTCGGTTAAACCATAGTACCACTGTATAACACCCGATTGTGCATCAACATTAGGCCATGGATTCTTTGCTTTACCTTGTTCCAGCAAAATTGGTGGTGTAACCTTAAAAATCAAATCAACATATTTAAATAATGGATCATCAGGTAAATGCTTTAAGCAGAATTCTCTTTGTGCCATATAACGTGGATCTGTTTTTCTTAAAACCGCATGCCCGAATCCTGGAATTACCTGTCCGCCGCTTAAAGTATCCCAAACAAATTTTTTCATTTCTTCTTCTGTTGGAACTTTACCGCCCATTTGTTCATAAACACCCTGTGTCCATCTCAAAACCTGCTCGTTTGCCAATCCGTGAAGAGGTCCTGCTAATCCGTTTATCATTCCCGAGATTGCATAGTAAATATCCGAAAGAGCGCTGGCAACAAGATGACCAGCATGTGCACTAACATTTCCACTTTCGTGATCACTGTGAAGAATGAAATACATTCTTGAAACCTCATCGTAAGGTTTATCAATTCCCATCATATGTGCAAAGTTGCCGCCTAAATCCAAATTAGGATCAGGTTTGATGATATCACCATTTTTGTATTTTAAACGGTAAATAAATGCAGCTATTGTTGGGAGTTTTGCAAGAAGATTCATTCCATCTTCATAAGTTGGCATCCAGTATTCCATCTTGCCTAAACCTGCATTGTATTCTTTAACAAATACAGATTCGCGCTGCATGGAAACTATGGCTGTTGAAAACATTGCCATTGGATGAGAATCCGGCGGCATTTGTTTTAGCACATCAAATACATATTTGGGAACTTCAGATCTTTGCTTAAACTCATCGGCAACTTCTATTGCATCTTTTTCATCAGGAACTTCACCCGTTAACAGCAAATAGAAAAATCCTTCCACATAAGGCATTTCACTACCGGGAACTTTCGGAAGCTTTTCCATTACCTCGGGAATGGTAAACCCCCTAAACCTTATTCCCTCAAAAGGATCGAGATAAGAGATATCGGTTGTTAAGCTTTTAACACCCCTGGCTCCGCCAATAACCTGGGCTATTGTAACTTCGCCAACTTTTTTATCTCCATGCTCTTTTAATAGTTTTGTGGTCCGCGGACGCCACTCGTCTATTTTTTGTGCAAGTTTTTCTTTTAAGCGAGACATACTAATCCTCCGTTTCTTAAGTTTTCAAAACAGGATTTTATTGTTCCTGTACATTTTTTTGAATGAAGATATGGGAATACAAGAATGTGCATAGTTCAGGTTCAACCAAAAATAAGAATATATAAAGCGAACTATTCATCATCCCCTATTCCCCATAATTGTTAAAATCGTTTACTTAAACATATCAATTATTTGTTGTATTAATCAAATAATATTTCTTTCCCCGGGGATGCAGCGTAAACTTTTATTCCTTTATGCTTTCTCAGAATTGTACTTCCCATCCAGTCAATTGCTTTTTCATCGCCATGAACAAGAATAAGATTTTCCGGTTTTAATTTTTCTATAATATTTATAAGCTCCTCTCTTTTAGAATGAGCAGAAAAGCTGAAATTCTTTATATCGCATCTTACTTCCCTTTTTCTATCTGATTCGGTCAATTGGAGCTTATTACCCTTCTTAGCTCTGGCAATATTATAACCCGGTGTGCTTTCATCCATATAACCAGCGGTAAATATTGCTGAACCATTTTGCCTGAGCCATCTCTTTGCAAGATTAAAAGAAATTGTAGATTCTATTATCATTCCGCTGGAAGCAAGTACGATTGAAGGAAACTTAAAGAACTCATCAAAGTTGTTTACATCTCTAATATCCTTTTGGGGGGAATCGTGCAATACTAATTCGCTTTGGTTGTAGTTAACAACAAAGCGGTTGTAATCATAAGTGCGGTTTATTTTTTTACCTATTCCTCCTGTGTAAATATCCACGGTGGTTACTTTATTTTTTTTCATAAGAAGCAGGATAGTCGCAAAAATTTCCTGCATCTTTCCCAAAGAAAAAACCGGGATAAGAACTGATCCACCTGAATTAAGTACTTTATTAAGTGATTGGGCGAAGTACCCGGTTTCCTCTTCCCAAGTTTTAATTTTTGATGAATCGGTTGCACCGTAAGTTGTTTCGGAAATTAATGTATTAATTTTTCCCTGCGGAAGCTGCGCTCCTGGCAGGAGAGTTTGAGATGAAATATTAATATCGCCCGTATAAAATATTTTGTATTCTTTGTAGTTAAGTAAAATTCCAGCGGAGCCGAGAATGTGCCCGGCATCATAAAATTTTACAATTACCGGTTCATCATCTGGATTATTAAATCCTCTAATGTAAAATTCTTCTTCGTATGATTTGTAATCAATTGATTTTATTAATAAATCAACCTCATCGTGAGAATATATTTCAAAACTTTCATCACTTACTTGTTTTCTAAGAATTGAAATCGCGTTATGAAGTGTTAGCTCCGATAGTGCGCGGGTTTGCGGGGTAGTGGTAATCTTAAGATAAGGGAATTTTTTTATAAGAAAAGGAAGCGAGTTTAGATGATCCTGGTGAGCATGAGTAATAAGAACATGATCAAGTGGTTTATCTTCTAATAAATTAAAATCCGGAAGAGAATCCAACCCCTTCTTTTGAGGATGCATACCACAATCGAGAATGACACCTGTACCGTTTATATTCAGATAGTAACAGTTTGCGCCTATCTCGCCTGCACCGCCAAGTGGAAAAAATTGAATCATCAGAATACAGAATATAGTTTTAATTTAAAAATAAGTTGTTGCAGGATAATCAGAAAGGAATAAAAATGCCAGCCACATTAAACGTGACTGGCAAATATTCTAAAGGATTGATCTTTTACTTCATAAGGGTCATTTTAATTGAACCGGTGTAGTTGCCCGCTGTTAATCGTGCAATATAAAGCCCGCTTGCTAAGTCGTTGCCACTAAAATCAGCCCTGTAAACACCTGCAATGCGTTCTTCATTAACCAGAGTTGCAACTTCATTACCCAACACATCATAAACTTTTAGTTCAACAAATGATTCTTCAGGAACAGAATACTCGATACTTGTTGATGGATTAAAAGGATTCGGATAATTTTGCGATAGCTTGTAATCACTTGGGATAGTTTCTCCCACTTGTACGTCTGCTACAAACGGACCTGCCCAGGCAATTGATGCAGTGTTAGCTATAACTCCGGTATTTGGTTTTGTTGTATCCGAAGGTACATTTACAAAAGAACCATTTGTAGTAATGAAATCATAGGATATGTGTCTGTCGTAATTGAAAGGGGGGGGGAATCCAGCAATGATAGTTATCTCATCAATCCTAACACGTAATGCGTCATAAATTTGACCTCCAGGCATTGTCATTGGGCCGTAGGCATCAACTTCGCGATGCGTAACTATAGTTATATTTACAGTATTTACAACCGTATCATTTATCTCGGTAACTATAGTCTGTGCTCCACTATAATCAACAATTGAATTAAATGTATATGGCAACGTTGCACTTATCTCTGGTGGTATATTGGTTGAAGTTATGACCCAGGTAGTATCAACAGATATTTCTGTTTCGCCTACACTTCCGTGAAAATCAAAAGTGCCATTGAGGGATAAATATGAATAAAATTCTGTGGTATCTCCTTGAATAGGGATAATTGTACGCGTTCCTAAATTTGCACCAGGAAAATTGCCGGCATAAGGCGTTGTTGCCGGATCAACAGCTGTTGAGTTTATTTCCAATCCCGGGTTAGATATTAGGAAACTAAAATCCCATGATGTAGGTCCAAGTTGTCCGATATCCATAGTAGTCACCGCTGTATCGGTTTTTACTGTAGTTGTGGTACCAGGTACATACTCCGCATTCAAATCTGCACTGGTTATACTAATTTGTGCAAATGACGTGAAAGAAAAAAGTAAAAATAATGTTATTAAATATTTCATAACAGACCTCCTATTGTTAGTTATATGTTAATTTAATAAAAATTTTAATAAGATGAACTCATTTCTATATTTTCAAAATCGGGGTTATTTCAATAAGGTCATTTTAACAACCTGTGTAAATTCATTTGCCGTTATTCTAGCAAAATACATTCCGCTGGGAAGATTTGCTGCATTAAAATCAACTCTATATACACCCGCCGATTGTTCATCATTTACAAGAGTTGCAACTTCGTTACCCAAAATATCATAAACCTTTAACTCCACAAACGACTCTGAAGGAATTGAGTATTCCAAATTTGTAGAAGGATTGAATGGGTTTGGATAATTTTGCGAGAGTAAGAATCCAGTTGGTAATTCATCGCTCCTTTCTTCACCTATAATAGTAACACCCAATCCGTTGTTCTTAGGATTATACCAGAACTATTTATGTTCAGGTAGAAGATGTTTGCACCTATTTCTCCTGCACC
>CBEPPX010000170.1:0-5077 GCA_965511205.1 uncultured Ignavibacteriales bacterium
TGTGAGACAATTGTAAGCGAAGTTGATTGTTCTTCGTGCCATGCTCAAGTTGGAGAAGATTATGAAAAAAGTACTCATGGTATGTTAGCATCCCGTTTGGATAAAAACGCACCAACGTGTATAGAATGCCACGGAACCCATGGTACCATGGGTCGGCTTGATCCGATTTCTCCAATATTTGCAATTAACATTCCCACTTTATGTGCAAAATGCCACAGAGAAGGAGAGCAGGCTGCTATAAGAAACGAAGGATCTGAAATAGATATCATTGAGCATTATACAGAAAGTATTCACGGTAAAGGATTGTTGAAAAGCGGATTGACTGTTACAGCTACCTGTACAGATTGCCATACAGCGCACAGGGAACTGCCTCATGATAATCCTGAGTCTAGCATCAATCCAGCTACTATCTCTTCCACATGTGGAAACTGCCATTATGGTATAACTGAAAAGTTTGATAAAAGTGTTCACTCTCCAAATGTAACATCAACAGATAAAGAATTACCAGTTTGCAACGACTGCCATAGCGCACATACAATTAGAAGAGCTGATTCTGAAGGTTTTAAGCTTACTATTATGAATCAATGCGGTAGATGCCATGAAGAAATTGCTGATACTTATTTCGATACTTATCATGGCAAAGTATCGCAACTTGGTTACACTAAAACTGCTAAGTGTTACGACTGCCATGGCGCGCACGATATTTTACCTCCTATTAATCCAAATTCAAAATTAAGCAGACAAAACGTGCTGGAGACCTGCCGAACTTGCCATCCATCTGCAAACAGGCAATTTGCCGGTTATTTGACTCATGCTACTCATCACGATCCTGATAAATATCCGTTTCTATTCTGGACATTTTGGGGTATGACCGGATTAGTTATAACAACCTTTTTCATTTTCGGACTTCACACTATTCTATGGCTGCCCAGGTCATTAAAATGGCGTAGAGAATTAAAGAAAATGCACGATGAAAGTGACAATGATAATGAACCGCAGGATAATATAAATAATAACCAGTCAGAAGGTAAACCTGAATGAGTAATAAAAAAGGATATGTTGTCCGATTTTCCCGGTTAAACAGGGCACTTCATGTACTTATGATACTCAGTTTTATTACGCTTTCTTTAACAGGCATGAGTTTGAAGTTTTCTTATACGGGGTGGGCTAAAGTTTTATCTCATTTTTTTGGTGGATTTGAATCTGCTGGGTTTTTGCACAGGTCCGCTGCTGTAGTAATGATTATCGTCTTTATTACTCACCTTGTCGATATCGCCCGGCTTAGAAAAAAAGAATTTAAATCGTGGAAAGAACTTTTACTTGGCGGTAATTCGATGGTATTCAATAAAAAAGACTGGCAGGATATTACTGGATCACTTAAATGGTTCATAGGAAAGGGACCCAGACCTGAATATGGACGATGGACGTATTGGGAAAAGTTTGATTACTTTGCAGTTTTTTGGGGAATGTGTGTTATAGGATCTACAGGGCTTATTCTATGGTTTCCAGAATTTTTTACAAACTTTTTCCCCGGCTGGCTTTTAAATGTTGCCACAATCGTTCACAGCGATGAAGCGCTTCTTGCAACCGGTTTCATTTTTACGGTACACTTCTTTAATACACACTTAAGACCGGAAAAATTTCCGATGGATATAGTAATTTTCTCAGGCAGGGTTCCCCTCCAGGAGTTCAAGTTAGATAGACCGGCTGAATATAAAGAAATGGTTGCAAATGGTGAGCTTGAAAAACATTTGGTGGAAGAATACCCTTCGATTGTAATACGTGGAATGAAAATTTTCGGTTGGACAGCATTAATTACCGGTTTTAGTATTGTAATCTGGATAATTTATGCTATGATTTTCGTTTATAGATAATATATTTTTCTTTGTATTTTGTTACTAAATAAAAAAAGTTTCTATGCGAAAATTATTTCCAACTTCAGTATATAACCCAATTACTTTTACTGGTCTGGCAATCTCTGCGATAAGCTTCGGTTTAATCATCTTCCTTTTTATACTTGAATTTTTTGCTGATGACGCACATCCATATATGGGCATCATCGCATTTATAATACTTCCCGGGATATTAATTATTGGGCTTATAATTGCTTCGAGTGGAATAATTAGAGAAAAAAGGAGGGAAACTCTTGGTATTTCCCGCAGGGGAAGATTCCCGGTAGTAAATCTCAACGATCCCAAGCAATTGAGAATTTCAATTATAGTCTCAACCGGAACATTGCTGCTTTTGATATTTTCTGCATTTGGAAGCTTTAAAGCATATGAATATACTGAGTCTGATTCATTTTGTGGAACTGTTTGCCATGAAGTTATGGAACCGGAATATGTTGCTTACCTCTCTTCACCTCACTCAAGGGTGGGTTGTGTAAAATGCCATATCGGATCCGGCGCAAGCTGGTTTGTAAAGGCAAAAATCTCAGGAGCTTACCAGGTTTACTCTGTACTGTTTAATAAATATTCCCGTCCCATTCCCACACCGGTTCACGAATTAAGACCAGCAGAAGGTACGTGCGAACATTGCCATTCACCTGAGCACTTTTTTAGCGAAATTAAATACTCTTCAGATTATTTTCTTTATGATGAAAAAAATACAAAGTCGAGTATATCAATGCTGCTAAAAATAGGAGGCGGAAGAGGTGAACTTGGTAAAGCTGAAGGTATTCACTGGCATATGGATAAAGCAAATAGTATTAGTTACATTCATACGGATGAAAAGAGAAACATAATTCCATGGGTTAGGTTAAACAAAAATGATGGAAAAACAATTACTTTCAGAAGTACGGAAATTCCTTTTGATGAAAACAACTACGATGAAGATAACTTAAGGATAATGGATTGCATTGACTGCCATAACAGACCTTCCCATATCTTTAATCCTGCTGACAAATCTGTTAATCTTTCACTTTCCATGGGTAAGATTGATGTTGAATTACCTTACATTAAAAGTTTAGCCGTTGAAGCATTAGAATTTCCTTACTCAAATAAAGTAGTAGGGATCGATAGCATAAAAACGTTTATTGAAGGTTTTTACCGCACTAATTATCCTGAACTTTCCCGATTGAAAAAACAATCAATATTAAAGAGCATTATTGAAATTCAGAAAATATACGCTCGTAATTACTTTCCTAAAATGAATACAAACTGGAAAGCTTTTCCCAATCATATTTCACATCTTTACGATACCGGCTGTTTTAGGTGCCACGATGGAAAACATGTAAGTGATGAAGGTAAAATAATTTCCAAAGACTGCACCCTCTGTCACACTATCATTGATCAGGTTACTCCAGATGGCAAGCAACATATTTCTTTAAGTGGCTTAGAGTTTATTCACCCGGTAGATCTTGATAAATCTATTAAAGAACTGGAATGCGTAGACTGCCATGCACGTGAAAGAAACGAAGAGAAGGATAAGGAACAGTTAGTAGAAAGAAATACTGAATAATTTACTTATTCATAAAGTGTTTTGTAATTGTATAGCTTTTTTAAAAAAAAGTAGTTTTATTATAAACATTAATCTTATTTTCCAGTCTTAGAATTTTTCTTTTTTATACAAGGATAAAACAAATGGTAATCATCGATCGTTTAAAAGAAGAACACCAGGCAATTTTACTGATGCTCCAGGTATTGGAAGCGGTATGCAAAAAACTGGAAACAGGAAAAGATGTAAACAAAGATGATCTTTATAAGATGGTGGATTTCATTAAAATTTTTGCAGATAAATCTCATCATCATAAAGAAGAAGATCTGTTATTCCCTGCAATGGTTGAAGCTGGTATTCCTAAAGATGGCGGTCCGATTGGTGTGATGCTCGCAGAACATGCGATGGGCAGAAATTTTGTTCAAGGAATGAGCCAGGCACTTGAAGAGTTTTCTGCCGGCAGTGCAGATGCATCCTCAAAGATTGTTAGCAATGCCAGAGGTTATGTAGAACTTCTGACAGACCATATTTATAAAGAAGATAATATTCTTTACCCGATGGCAGAAATGCATATTTCTGATGAAAAACAGAGTGAATTGCTAAAAGAGTTTGATCAAGTTGTGCCCGATAAAATTGGTGAAGATAAGCATAAAGAATTAATTGAAACTTTAAACCAATTACAAGATGCATATTTGAAATGACCAAATCATTCTGATTTTTACAAAAAATCTTTATTCTCATATATTATAATAAATCAAAGCATAGTCTTTTTTTTCTTGCCTGCCCTACAAACAGCTTTAAGAGGCAGGCAGCATATAAGTTATCATCCTATTTCTAAATAAAATAATCTCCCTCCGTCTCCACATCCTAAAAGTTTTACAATAGTTTTACATTAAAACCTCCTTAATAAGCGAAGTATTTTTTTTAATTCTCTTATATTATCGTAGTTTTCTATCTCATAATAATTGCTAAATACAATAATGAATAACAACAGCAAACACAGCTTTCATATCCCGGTAATGGGACTCGGCTTTACAATTGATACTCCCGTAAAAGTAGCTCAATATGGGATATCATCAGTTATTTCTATAATCGATGACGTACTAATCGAAAAAATGCGGGAAATTTATTCTGAGAAATTTAATATCCCTTTTGAACCTATTCCACAGAAAAGCGAAGATTCCAGGGCAAAGAGAATTACCGCATACCTGAACCTGATTAATGAAATTGTGATAGAAAACTTTGAAGAACTAAAAAATTCTTTAAATAAGAAGAGCAAAGCTTTACAAAAATATATGGAATTACTTCCCGATAATTCTATTCTCAAGCAAAAGATAAGTGATTTTCTTGAAGATAATATTCAGGAGAAAGAATTAAAGAGTTGGATTCAAAACAATCTTTCAGCAGGCAGCATTGATGTAAATATTATGACCAAAGTTGATAAAGATAACTATGATGAAGATGGGAAAATGCCGGTTCAATTTAACGACGCTCACTCTGCTTTGCGTGGATTTGCAAAAAGTAATTTGAGATCATCAATTGTTTTATCAGCGGGAATAAATCCGAGACTGTATGGTTATTTTGAAGAATTTGAAGATTTCTATCCAGACGAGAACGCAGGGCTGAAGAAGAAGATCATATT
>CBEPPX010000171.1:0-5047 GCA_965511205.1 uncultured Ignavibacteriales bacterium
GTTAATATTAAACCGGCGTAAAGACAGCCAATAAATTTCTTCCCTTCCTCGTTAAGTGCTCTTAGAGTGGGAGCAATAATAGTTGTTTCAATTTCTTCTAATAATTCACCATTAACAAATGGTGTAGGTGCATATGCGCCCATCCCACCCGTGTTTTTTCCTGTATCGTTATCCCCCACCCGTTTATGATCCTGGGAAGGAGGAAGTGTAACAAAATTTTTCCCATCGGTTATTGCAAACACAGAAGTTTCTTCACCTTCCAAAAATTCTTCAATTAAAACGCTATCGCCCGCTGAACCAAAAACTTTGGAAACAAAAATATCTTTAATAGTTTTTTCAGCTTCCTCAGCATTATTGCAAACACAAACTCCTTTGCCGGCTGCAAGTCCATCAGCTTTAATAACGCAGGGATATTTCTTTCCTTTTAAATATTCTTTTGCATGGTCATACATTGCGTTTGTAAACTTCAAATATTTGGCAGTTGGAACTCCAGCAATTTTCATTATTGATTTTGCAAACGATTTACTTGATTCTATTTCAGCGGCTTCTTTGCTTGGACCAAAAACTTTTATTTCATTATCTCTTAATATATTCGCTAGACCCCTTTCCAGGGCCTGCTCAGGACCTATCACAACAAGGTTAATGTTTTTTCCCTTGCAAAAATTAAAAAGAGCTTGATGATCATTAATATCAAGATCAATATTTTCACCAAGACTTGCTGTTCCAGGGTTGCCAGGAATAATGTAGAGATTATCAAGAAGTGCACTTTCCTTTATTTTATGTGAAAGTGCATGCTCTCTTCCGCCCGAACCAATAACTACTACATTCATATAACGCTCGCTCTTATCAAAAATTGAAATTGCTTTGTTAATTGTTCAGTTAAATAATCTCTCCGGTATTTTGTTAAAAACTCATCATCAACTGTGGGTAATTCATTCTTCCTGTAGAGTTCAAAAATCTTAATTATATTTTCTTTTATTTGTTGAATATTATCCGGCTCACAAATAAAAGAAGCAGGGTACTCGGTAACTGCATCCTTTGCAGCGCCATCAGGCATACAAGCCAGTATCGGTTTTTTCGCTCCTGCATATTCATATAATTTTCCTGGTAAAATAGACTCTATGTTCTTTCTTCTCCCAACCATCATCCATAAAACATCAGAATATTTTAATTTTTTAACCGCTTCCATGTGATCAACGTAGCCGTGGTCGTATACAAACTCCTGCAAACCTAACTTTTTTATTAATTTCTTGTTTTCTTTTCTTAAAAATCCTACAAAGTGAAGTTCAATATTTTTTGCTATATCAGGTCTTTCTACCGATAACACCTTAAAAGCTTTAAGTAAATATTCAGGAGAATTGTAAACCATAAAAATTCCTGAATAAGTTAGTATCATCCGATCGTTATGCTTTGGAATTGTTTCTGCTTTTTGGAAATCCACCGGGTCAAATCCGTGGGAAATGATCACAACATCATTATGAGTTAAAAACTGAAAATCATTTAGTAACTTTTCCTTGATTTTGCGGTTAGTAACAATCACCCGGTCTGCCGCCTGTAATGTTTTGTATTCCAGTTTTTTATGAGCTGATTTATGAAAAGGAGTTGGATAAAATGCAAAGTAACTCTCGTACCACAAATCGCGGTAATCTATCACCAGCGGAATATCGTGCTTCTTTTTTAGCTGGCTAAAAACATAGGAAGAAGAAAATGGCGGACCGGTTACAAAAACTACATCAAATGATTCTTGGCTTAATAATTCTTCAGCTTTCTTGTACGCTCTTTTTGCCCAGCTTATTTTATTATCAGGAATGAACAAAGTCTGACTGATTTTATTAAATGCTTTTCTAATAAATTCTCTTGGGAGTTTTATTGTACCAAATTTTGAAAGGAGTGAGTTTGGATCTTTTCCGCCAACTCTTACAACTCTTACATTATTTTCTTCAAGCTCTTTTTGTAAGGATAGATCGTGGGCAAAGTAACCAACATCATCTGTAGTGATGACAGTAGGTTCCCAGTTATAATCTTTCAGGTATTTAACAAACTTTAATGTCCGCTGAACACCGCTAAGACCCATAGGTGGGAAATAATACGCAATAACAAGAACTTTAAGCATTAAAGAATAATCTCCTCCTGATTATTATGACTACACTATGAAACCTAAGTATGGTAATTAGGCGCTTCTTTTGTAACAATTACATCGTGTGGATGACTCTCCTTCAAACCGGCAAGTGTAATCCTAATAAATTTAGTTTTATTCCTCATCTGGTTCATATTTTTCGCTCCACAGTAACCCATAGAAGCCCTTATTCCGCCTACTAACTGATAGATTGTATCACCAAGAGCTCCTTTAAATGGAACCCTTCCCTCAACACCCTCTGGAACCAATTTAGAAATGTCATCTTCAACATCCTGAAAATATCTGTCTTTGCTCCCCATTTTCATTGCATCTAATGAACCCATTCCCCTGTACGATTTAAAACTTCTTCCTTCAAACAGAATTTTTTCACCAGGACTTTCCTCAACTCCTGCAAATAATCCACCTATCATAACACTATGTGCTCCCGCAGCAATTGCCTTCGGAATGTCTCCAGTTTGTTTAATTCCACCATCAGCAATTATAGGAATACCCTTACTTTTAGATGCCCGGTAAACTTCAGAAATAGCAGTAATCTGTGGGATTCCAACTCCAGCTATAACACGAGTTGTACAGATTGAACCGGGACCAATTCCGACTTTTACAGCATCAACTTTACAATCTATTAAATCAAGTGCTGCCTGGTAAGTAGCTATATTACCAGCAATTAATTGAATATATTTAAATTTTTTCCTTACATCTTTAATTGCCTTTAGAACACCCTGTGAGTGTCCATGTGCAGTATCAATAACTATCACATCAGCACCAGCATCAGAAAGAGCACCTACCCTATCTTGTGTATCATGAGTAATTCCTACTGCTGCTCCCACTCTCAATCTGCCACGTTCATCCTTGCAAGCATTCGGATGTTTCTTTTTCTTCATTATATCTTTAAAAGTAATCAATCCCTTTAATCTACCTTGCTTATCAACAACCGGTAGTTTCTCTATTTTATATTTTTGTAATATCTTTTCAGCTTTTGCCAGTGTAGTTCCAATCGGTGCAGTAACCAGGTTTTCCTTTGTCATTAGATCAGAAACTTTAAGCTTTACATTTGGCTCAAACCTTAAATCTCTGTTCGTAAGAATACCAACTAATTTCTCGGTCTTATCAATTATAGGAATACCTGATACTCTGTATTTTTTCATTAATTCCAGGGCTTCTTTTACTGTCCGATCAGGGTAAAGTGTTACCGGATCTTGTATCATTCCACTTTCAGATCTTTTAACTCTATCTACCTCTTCACACTGTTCTTCAATACCCATATTTTTATGTAAAATTCCAATGCCCCCTTCACGGGCAATTGCAATAGCAAGAGCAGATTCAGTTACCGTATCCATTGCAGCAGATACAATAGGAATATTAAGTTTTATTTCAGGTGTTAATAAAGTTGATATATCAACCTCATTGGGAAGATGAGATGATTTTGCAGGTATCAGCAAAACATCATCAAATGTTAATCCTTCTATAAGTTCTTTTTTATCTAGCATAGCTTAAGTTTAATTCGATTTATAAATATTAATCAAACGCTGAAAATCCTGTAATGTTTTCACCAATGATAAGGGTATGCATTTCGTGCGTACCCTCATAAGTTATAACAGATTCAAGATTAGCTGAATGCCGCATTACAGGGTATTCATCAAGTATTCCGTTTGCACCAAGAATTCCTCTGGACATTCTTGCAATCTCAAGTGCTTTTTCGCAGTTATTTCGTTTTGCCAGTGAAACCTGGTAGTGCTTCGAATCACCTTTATCCATCAATCTGCCCAACTGTATATTCAACAATTGTGCTTTAGTAAGTTCGGTTAGCATAATAACTAATTTTTGCTGAGTAATCTGATAAGCTGCAATCGGCTTGCTGAATTGTACTCTGCTTTTTGAATACTTAAGAGCTGAATCATAGCACGCCATCATCGCACCAACTACGCCCCAGGCAATTCCATACCGTGCCTGGTTCAAACACATTAGTGCATTTTTTAATCCAACTGTTTTGGGCAGTATATTTTCTTCAGGAATGAGCACATCCTCAAAAACCAATTCTGATGTAACCGAAGCGCGCAGGGAATGTTTCCCTTTCATTTCCGGTGCAGTAAATCCTTTAAATTCTTTTTCTACCAAAAATCCTCTTACAACTCCATCAAGCTTTGCCCAAACAATTGCAACATCAGCAATCGAACCATTTGTTATCCACATTTTTGCACCGTTTAGAAGGAAACCGCCATCTACTTTTTCTGCTTTTGTGATCATACCAGACGGGTTAGAGCCATAATCGGGTTCGGTTAAACCGAAGCAGCCAACTTTTTCACCACTGGCAAGCAGTGGGAGCCAATATTCTTTTTGTGCTTCACTTCCAAACGAAAAAATTGGATACATGACGAGAGAACTTTGAACTGAAACGAAACTTCTTATTCCGCTATCGCCTCTTTCCAGCTCTTGAGCAACTAAGCCATAAGAGACATAATTGAGATCAGCACAATTATATTTGCCCGGGAAGGTAGTACCAAGTAAGCCCATCTCTCCCATTTTTGGAATCAGCTGAACGGGAAAAGTAGCTTCGCGGTTATGCTTTTCGATGATAGGTATTACTTCATTGGAAACAAATTCGCGTACAGTATTTCTTATCATTATCTCTTCTTCCGAAAGAAGAGATTCTATATTATAGTAATCTATACCCTCAAATGAACTCATCCATTCTCCAAATGCATTAACTTTGAAATTCAAATCTATTAAAAGGTGGTTTGATAATCAATCAATTATTTGATTTCAAAGTTAGTTTCAATATTAGAATTAAAATATTATGTTTGTAGTCTAAAAATTCAGTTCTGGAGAGGTGGGTGAGTGGCTGAAACCAGCAGTTTGCTAAACTGCCGTACCTGTAACGGGTACCGCGGGTTCGAATCCCGCCCTCTCCGC
>CBEPPX010000172.1:0-4983 GCA_965511205.1 uncultured Ignavibacteriales bacterium
GTATGAGCTAACAGCTCAAATAAATGAATCAGAAATGATAATTGAGGAAGATCACTCCGATAATATCGCATCTGAATTGTTTATAATTTTTGATATTAGTCAACCCAATATTTTAAAACCAATTGATGGATTTGTAACAGCAACGAATAAGGTTGAATTTTTATTTTCTGATATTGGATACTATGTGGATAGAGACTTAGAGTACTATATAGAAATTGATACCTCGATGAATTTTACTCCACCCTTAATTAGCTCCGGTAAATTACTTCCTTCCGGAACTTTTATAGAGTGGGAAATACCAAATTTAACTCAAGGGGTTTATTTCTGGAGAGCGCGAATTTTTGATGGCAGTAGTTTTGGTGATTGGAGTGCTTTGAGAAGTTTTTCTGTAACTGGTAATAATATAAATGGTTATTATGCGCACGAGAAAATCCTAAAGACGTTTAAAACCTATAATGTCAATTATTCCGAAGAGACAAAAACTTTATCGTTAAATACAGATCCTTTACCTCCACGAGTTTCAAGTAAGACTTTTATTGAGGATATTTTCATAGATCCGCAATTATCTGATACTCTAACACTCTCTGCATTAACTACTGATGGTACATATCTTTATTTTGGGTATCTTTCATTTTGGGAACTGCAAAACGGCGGCGATGGAAGATCTAGAATTTACAGGGTTGGTACAGGGAATAATGGAACAACGAAAGGTCAATTTTATGGACCATTTTCACAATTCTATGATAAAATTAGTAATACATTAGTGTATCATAGCGATGGTTATCTTTATATACCCACAGGAAATCCATTCGAGATTACCAGAATTGATATTTCTACTGGACAAATTGATACAGCAAGTGTGCCTGCAGGTTTACTGACATGGGACTCCTCTCGTCCCCTTATTAATGGTGCGGTATATCTAAATTCAAATGGTGAATATGTTTATAATATAACGGTAGTTGATACTGCCGGTAATCAGAAATACACTGTCAGGACTTTTGACCCTGCAAATAATTGGTCTTTAGCCCGCGCGGATCTTGTTCTTGATGGCATCAGTGTTCCGAATTTCACAGGTTTTTACGTGCATGAAGATTACATTTACACAGTTGAAGCTTTACTTCAAAATTTTACCCGGATGCACAGGTTAAGTGATGGATTCTTTGTAGAAGAATGGCGCCCTATTTTCGATTTTCAAAAATATTATGCCTGGTGCTGGGACTGGACAAATGACCAGATATACGCTTCCACATATAGTACTTTTCTAAGTTATGAAACGAAGTTCTCGAAATTTACAGGATATTATACTGATGCGGATGGAACTATAGAATCAGACAAAGTTGGACCGGCTGCTTGGTGGAATAACTTAGAGTACAATTTAGATAATCCAGGAACCGCTGGTGAAGTTCAAGCAGATTTATTGGGGTTAAACAATACTACAAAACAATGGGATACTTTACAGGTTAACATACCTGGTTCATTACCCTTGCATTCAGTAGATTCTTCTAAATACTCCTTCTTAAAAGCAAACTTTACATTAACCGATTCATCATTTGGAACCTCTATACCTATGGAATTTTATAGTTTAAATATAGATTATCAGGCTCCTTCAGAAATTTATGTTGACCGGGAAGATTTAATTTTTGATCCTGATACAATCCTTCAGGGTTTACCTGTAACAATGAGTTTTAAAGGAAGGAATGTTGGTCAAATAGATATGGATAGCACTAAGCTGAGTTTCTATCTTAATGGACTGGATAGTTTATTTCACTCAATTTCTGTAGATATTCCTAATGATAGTAGTTCGGAAGAGGTAAACCATATAATTGAAACTGACAGGTTATTGTTTGATAATGAAATAAAAGTTTTTGCTGAAACAGATAAGATTGAATATTTCAAATTTAATAACTTGATTGATAACCAATTTTTTGTTGCCAGGGATTCGATAAAACCACTCTTTAATATTACATTTGATGGTAAGGAGATTATTGATCAAGATATTGTCTCTTCTGAGCCCGAAGTAGTAATAACTCTCGAAGAAAATAGTCCATTGCCATTAGATACTGCATTTTTTACAATTGTTCATAATAA
Source organism: uncultured Ignavibacteriales bacterium (assembly GCA_965511205.1). Classification (GTDB taxonomy): domain Bacteria; phylum Bacteroidota; class Ignavibacteria; order Ignavibacteriales; family Ignavibacteriaceae; genus JAZGGS01. The sequence continues at coordinate 2,089 of CBEPPX010000172.1, forward strand.
TATTCCACTCCGGTTTTCTGATCCTGATCTGGATATTGAGATTATAGAATATCCTAATTCCAAGGCAACTATTACGTGGACACCGGAACTTGTGAGTAGAAGACATACATTGGAAGTCCTTGCTAAAGATGCATCTGGAAATTTCTTTGACTCCACATCTTCACGCTCAATCTTTATTGTGGATAGCGTTTCAAATCTTACAAAAGTCTACAATTATCCTAATCCTTTTAAAAGCCAGACTCACTTTACCTTTGAATTAAGAGGTACACTTCCGGATGAATTCCTGATTAAAGTTTATACAGTTGCAGGAAGGTTGATTCGCGATATTTCTCTTCCACAATCACGTTTGCAATTAGGTTTTAATAAAATACTTTGGGATGGAAGGGACCAAGATGGAGATGAACTGGGCAACGGTGTTTATTTTTATAAGGTTATTGCTAAGTTTCCGGATAAGACACAAGTTAAAACCCAGAAACTTGCAAAAGTAAGATAATTTGTTAAACTTTTTCCTGTATCTGTAAAATTTTATTAAACTTCACTTTAACAATATAAATATTATGAAGGGAGTTCTATGTGTGGAATTGTGGGGTATATAGGTACTAAAAATTCGGTGCCAATACTTATTGATGGATTAAAACGGCTCGAGTATAGGGGCTACGATTCTGCCGGAGTAGGAATTATTAATTCCGGTGAATCTATCTTGGTAAAAAATAAAGGGAAGGTATCCCTTTTAGAAGAAAGACTCGCAGACCTTAACCTGAGCTCACCCTTAGGAATCGGGCATACTCGATGGGCAACCCACGGAATACCAAATGAACAGAACGCACATCCGCATACAAACCAAGACGGAAATCTTTTTGTAATTCACAATGGGATTATTGAAAATTTCCAGTCACTAAAACGCGGGCTTATAAAATTAGGATATAATTTTAAAAGTGATACCGATACTGAAGTATTGGCTCACCTTATAGATAGTTTTCTTTCAAAAGATTATCCTCTGAGTAAAGCTGTACAAATGGCGCTAAATGAAGTTGATGGTGCATATGGTCTTGCGGCTATTTATGCAAAAGAACCGGATAAGATTATTGCTGCCCGCAAAGGATCGCCGTTGGTTATCGGTGTTGGCGAGGGTGAAAATTTTGTCGCTTCGGATGTTTCTGCAATACTTGCGCATACAAAAAAAGTAATTTATCTGGATGATGGCGAACTTGCCATTATTACCAGGGAAAATCATACAGTAAAAACTATTGCAGATAAAGAAATTGAAAAAGAGATACATGAAATTAATATGAGTCTTGATGAAATTGATAAAGGCGGTTATCCTCATTTTATGCTAAAAGAGATAATGGAGCAGCCGGAATCGGTCAGTAACTCTATGCGCGGCAGGTTATTAGTTGATGAGGGGACAGCAAAGCTAGGAGGATTAACAGATGTTTTAGACCGTTTGGTAAATTCAAAAAGAATTATAATTTCTGCCTGTGGAACTTCGTGGCATGCAGCACTGGTTGGCGAGTATATGATGGAGCAGTATGCACGGATTCCTGTTGAAGTCGAATATGCTTCTGAACTCAGGTATAGAAATCCTATTATCACAGGGGATGATTCGGTTATCTTTATTTCGCAAAGCGGTGAAACTGCTGATACGCTGGCTGCACTTAAAGAAGCTAAAAGCAAAGGTGCGCTGATTTTAGGAATTTGCAACGTTGTCGGCAGCACAATTGCAAGGGAAAGCCAGGCAGGAGTCTATATTCACGCTGGACCTGAGATAGGCGTTGCATCAACAAAAGCCTTTACATCGCAGCTTGTTGTTCTTGCACTTATTACCCTTCTTATTTCCAGGAGGAAGGGAATGAGTTTGGCGGATGGAAAAGCGGTTGTCGAGGAGCTTATAAAGATTCCAGATAAAATAAAATTAATCTTAAAGATGAACGATGAAATTGAACGCCTTGCAAATGAATTTAAAGACGCAAAAAACTTTTTATACCTCGGCAGGGGATATAACTTTCCGGTTGCCCTGGAAGGCGCGTTGAAACTTAAAGAGATATCTTATATTCACGCAGAAGGTTACCCCGCTGCAGAAATGAAGCATGGACCTATTGCATTAATTGATGAAGATATGCCGGTTGTTTTTGTTGCTCCAAAAGGCGCAACATACGATAAGATTTTAAGTAATATAGAGGAAGTTAGAGCAAGGGGAGGAAGAATTATTGCAGTTGGTGATGAGAAGGATGACGAGCTAGACAATCTTGCAGATTACACACTTAAAATCCCTGAAACTATAGAAATGTTCACACCAATATTAACCTCAATCCCGTTACAGCTGCTGGCTTACCATATTGCAGTAAATAAAGGGCTTAATGTAGATCAACCCCGTAACCTTGCAAAGAGTGTTACTGTAGAATAAATTTTTGAGATTGTAATTAAATTTTTTATTTTTGGGCTTCAATTTTTGGGCAGATAGCTCAGTTGGTAGAGCAATGGACTGAAAATCCATGTGTCGGCGGTTCAATTCCGTCTCTGCCCACATTAAAAGTCTCAGTACATCTTGTATTGAGGCTTTTGTGTTTTAAAGGCAATTGACAAAATTGTGATTGATGACTGATTGATGACTGATTGATGACATAAAAATTAGAGTTTGGTCAGCAAAAGTGTCATCACTTCTAGACTAATCAAAAATTCAAAGAGCTTAAGATGAAAAAGCCCAAGAGGCGGATTTAAAAAATAATCCATAAATTATGGTTATTAAATGTTTACCTTTTGAGCAATAAGAAAATAAAATAATACAGTAAAATAAATTAACAGGTGCATTATGAAAATCTTAAAATCATTTATTATTTTAACATTATTTTTAGTTACTTCGGGGGAAATAAGCGCACAACAAGAATCTTCTTTCCA
>CBEPPX010000173.1:0-4978 GCA_965511205.1 uncultured Ignavibacteriales bacterium
AACCGGAGTATGTTCAATCGCAAACTCACGTCCGGCTTTTAATGCTTCGATGTTTAGTTGAACAACCTTTTCACCTTTTCTTCCGAAGATTTTTCTTATGCCGCTTTCTAAGCTTTCGTATGGAATATCAATAAACGGAGAGGCAGCACCAAGTATCACAATGTTAGATGAGCGGGTAGATTTTATTTCCCGTGCAATTTTATCTGCATCTAAGAGAACATGGTTTTTTAAACTTTTTATCTCATCTAATAACTTATCTAATTCGGGATAGTCATCGATATTTAAAAATGGTTTTGAATTGGTAACAACCCAGCCATGATTATTTAAAAAATTCAAATACCTGAGAGATTCCATCGGTTCTACGGATATTATTATGTCGGCTTGTCCTGCTGGAATCAGATCAGAAGAGATTGGTTTATCAGATATTCTAAGATGTGATTGAACCGAACCGCCGCGCTGGCTCATCCCGTGCACTTCCGATTGCTTTAAGTGAAGGTTGTTTTCAAGTGCTGCCATTCCAATTGTGGCAGCTATTGATAAAATACCCTGTCCTCCTACGCCAGCTAAGATTATGTCTGATTTCATATCTCTTCTTTTCTCAATTACTTAAACCTTTACTTCCTGTTTTATTTCCTTCTTACTCCTCTTCACTGTCTGTATACATTCTCTGCTTGGTATCACAACAGAAACACCTTCATATTCAATTTCTTCTTTTAATACTTCTATCATATGTTCATGATATTTTTTAAGCGGAGTAACAACTCTAACATGATCAGGGTGAACGCCAATTCCTTTACAGATCTCTTCCAGTTTAGCAAACGCTGAAGATTCCTGCCCGCCTGTCATCCCTGTTGTGGAATTATCTGAGATTATCACTGTCATCGGAGTGTTTTCATTTACTGCATCGAGCAAACCTGTCATTCCTGAGTGCGTAAAAGTAGAATCGCCGATAACCGCAATAGCTGGTCTGATTCCTGCATCTGCAGCACCCTTTGCCATAGTTATCGAAGCTCCCATATCCACGCAAGTGTGAATTGATTTATAAGGTGAGAGCGCACCAAGTGTATAGCACCCAATATCTGAAAACACTCTTTGATCATCGCCATATTGCTTCATAGTTTCATTTAAAGCATCGTAAACATCTTTGTGGCTGCAACCGGCACAAAACTGGGGAGGTCTGTTGATGACAATACCAGGTACTTGTAAAGTTTTTTCTGTTCCGTTACCAAATGCAGCAGCAATAATATTTGGATTTAACTCTCCTGCTCTCGGAATAGTACCATCTAATCTGCCAAGCACGCGCTTTTCTTTATTCAAAAATCCTCTTAGTAATTCTTCAACCATCGGGTATCCTTCTTCAATGATTAAAAGCTTCTCACACTCTTCATCAATTTTCTGCACCATTTTTGTTGGAAGAGGATACTGCCCAATCTTCAAAACAGGATGAGGACATTTACCATCCGGAAAATTTTCCATTAAATAGTTAAAGCCAATACCGCAAGCAATAATTCCTAAAGATTTATCCTTGCCATCAAAATATTTATTGTATTTCGATTCATCAGAAATTTTCCTGAGTTCTGTTAGTTTGTCTAATAATACCTGGTATTTTTTCCGGGCATTAGAAGGAAGCAAAACAAATTGAATAGGATCAGCAGGATATGAAATTTCCTTTTCATCTTTGATTGCCAATTGTGCTACTCCTGAACGGGAATGGGAGAGACGGGTTGTAAGTCTTATCATAACAGGTAAATTATATTTCTCCGAAAGATCCAATCCTTCATAAGACATATCATAAGCTTCCTGCTGGTTTGAAGGTTCAAGAATGGGGATGAGTGCAAATCTGCCGTAATATCTTGAATCCTGTTCATTCTGAGATGAATGCATAGAAGGATCATCGGCTACTGCAACAAGCAAGCCGCCGTTTACTCCTGTTATAGCCGAATTCATAAATACATCCGCAGCAACATTAAGTCCAACGTGTTTCATCGCAGCCATCGAACGCTTCCCTGCATACGACATACCAAGCGCAGCTTCCATTGCTGTTTTTTCATTCGCAGACCATTTCCTATGAATGTTTCGTTCCTTAGCAATTTTAGATCTTTGCACATATTCCATTATTTCTGTTGAAGGTGTTCCCGGGTAAGCATACATACCTGACATCCCGCCATCTATTGCGCCCTGGGCTACAGCTTCATCGCCTAATAATAATAACTTTTCCATGATAAATCTCGATTAGAATTTTTATTTGCAGAAATTAGAATTTATAGATTTATTCCCTTTTTAAGATAAAATCGTATAAATAAAATTAGCCAATTTAATATTAATAACATATCACTTAACCGTATTGAGTATAAAGGAAGGTAATTAGACAAAGGTTTTTAGTTTCTATTTGAAAATTATTATAACTTTTTCAAAAGTTTTTATAACTTCTTATTGTTATTTGAACTCATAACCATCTACTATAAAATTATTGAATAATGGCTGTTAGTGATGTACAATCCCACAATAAGTTTTTTATATCAATCTGGATAGTATTCTTCTTACTTCTGATTGCCTATTCAATTTATATCTTAATTACCTCGCCCGGGCTTGCTTTAAACTTAAAACCACTTACCGATGATATCGTTCCTTATGTTTCTTTCAGGGTAATATTGGGATTGTATTTCTTTATTGCTCTCTTCAATCTGAAAAAAATAAAAAATAACAAGTTGTGGTTTGGTGCAATCATAGGGGTTGGATTGTTGAGCAGGTTGATTCTCATTCCTTCCCAGCCGGTCCTGGAAGATGATTATTACCGATACTTATGGGATGGAGCAGTAACTGCACACGGTTATAATCCATACGTTTACAGTCCGCTTGATGCTATGGATTATGCTAATTCGAATGTGCCTGAAGAGCTTCATCAGCTTGCAAAAGATTCTGGTGAGATAATTAAAAACATTAATCATCCGCACATCAGAACAATCTATCCAATTCTTTCTCAAGCTGTATTTGCTGCAGCATATTTTATGGATGATTGGCAATACTGGAGCTGGAAAGTACTTCTGCTTCTTTTCGATCTACTCCTTTTATTAGTTTTGATAAAGATTCTTAAACATTTAAAGCTTCCAACAATATTTGTTGCGTTCTACTGGTTGAATCCAATTGTTATTCACGAAATTTTTAACGGCGCACACATGGATATGCTGGCACTACTCCCAGTTATGCTCGCATTATATTTTCATTTAAAAAATAAGTTGTGGTATTCTTTAATTGCACTTGCTATTGCTGCAGGATTTAAACTATGGCCGGTTGTACTTCTTCCTCTGTTGTTAAGAAACACCTTGCCAGACTGGAAGCAAACAGCAAAGTATACTCTTGCATTTGCTTTGATGATTTTGCTGCTTTTTATACCGGTATTGCTTAGTAATCTTAATGAAAGTTTAGGTTTTATAAAATATGCAGGTAATTGGGTAAACAACGCAGCATTCTATTCAATTTTTAAATGGATTATTCAAAATGTTATTTACCTCTTCGAATTTAACATAAGTTGTATCTCGTGCATAACCAGGTGGGGAATTGTAATTCTATATATTTTACTTGTTGCATTTATACTTAAAAGCAAACCGTCTGATCATACCCAGTTCTTCAATAAAGCATTATTAATAGTTGCAGTACTATACCTTATAAGCCCCACACAGTTTCCATGGTATTATAGCTGGATGGTTCCATTGCTTGCATTAAGACCAATGATTTCTTTACTACTCTACCCTTTACTTCTTCCGCTATATCAAATAAATTATTTATCTGAAATAATAGTTTACATACAGCATTTACCCGTAATTATATTTTTCATTTTAGAGCTGCGTGGTATTATCTGGAAGAATAAATTTTTCTTTCAGGATAAGGAAGTAATAGAAACTAATTTATTGTAGAGCAGCAAATTAGTTTTCTAATCTGATTTACCTGGTTAGCAAGGTGGTGAAAAAACGAGTGTAAAAGTTTCCGCTTCATTTCATTATATTTAAGCAATAACTAAAGAACTTGCTTGAATAAATGAAAATCATTTCTACATTTATTACCCTTCTTTTATTATCTGCTCCCTGCAGTGCCTTAATAGATGATTATATTTTCAAACAATTAACTGTAAACGATGGACTTTCGCAGAGCACTGTTTTTGCAACCATCCAGGACAGCCACGGGTATATGTGGTTTGGTACAATCAACGGGTTAAATCGTTATGATGGTTACGAATTTAAAGTGTACGTTAATAACCCAGCTGATTCAACTTCTATCTCAGATAATTTCATTTCAGCATTGTTCGAAGATGATGAGAATTATATATGGGTGGGTACAACAAACGGCTACTTGAATAAATTCAACAGGAAAACAGAAACTTTTATACGCTATAATGTAAATGATTACTTGGATTTAGTTGATGAACCGGAAACAGAATATTATGAATACCCGCTTGCGTTTTCCAGGAACCAGGTAAACACTATTACTTCTATTAAACAGGACGCTGATGGCTATCTCTGGATAGGAACCTGGGGAAATGGTTTGATAAGATTTGATAAAAAGGGTGAAGTTGGTATTCACTATTATTACAAGCCTGATGATCCCGTTACCTTAAGTCATAACCGTGTTATGGATATTTCCATTGATAACAAGAACAACCTGTGGGTTGCAACCTTTGGCGGCGGATTAAATAGGGCAGTAATTCAAAATCATCCTGGATCTTCAGGTAACTCCATTAATAACCACAACGTAAGATTTGAACATTATAAACAAAATAAAAACAACAGAAAAAGTTTAAGTGACAATAAGATAATTACTCTATTTGAAGACAGAGATGGAGCCCTGTGGATAGGGACTTATGATGGAGGGTTGAACAAACTGAATTTTAAAAATAAAACTTTGTCTTCCAACGAAGCGAAGTTTACAAGCTATACTACGCGAGGCATATTTTCAGATTGCATTTGTAATAACACAGTTATGG
>CBEPPX010000174.1:0-4966 GCA_965511205.1 uncultured Ignavibacteriales bacterium
GAAGATTCGGAACCATTCTTGAAAATGTTATCTTCGATCCGGTTAGCAGGCATATTGATCTTGATGACGATATGATTACTGAAAATACTCGTGCTTCATATCCGATTGATCAAATTCCAAACGCAGTTCCCGAGGGATACACAAATAATCATCCTAAAAATGTAATTTTTCTAACCTGCGATGCTTCGGGAGTTATGCCTCCGATTGCAAAACTTAATCCTGAGCAGGCACAGTACCATTTTATAAGCGGTTACACATCCAAAATTGCGGGAACAGAAATTGGTTTAGGAATTGAACCACAGATAACTTTTTCAGCTTGTTTTGGTGCGCCGTTTATGGTTCGCCGTCCTGCAGAATATGCGAATATGCTTAAGGAAAGAATGTTAAAGCATAAAGCAAATGTATGGTTAGTAAACACGGGCTGGGTTGGCGGCAAATTCGGAGTGGGTAAACGAATAAGCATACGCCATACACGTAACCTTTTAAATGCAGCTTTGGATGGTAAGCTTAATAAAGTAAAATACAGGAAGGATAAACTCTTTGGTTTTGAAGTTCCTCTCTCCTGCCCCGATGTGCCTGAAGATGTGCTTGAGCCTTCAAATTCCTGGGGAAATAAAAAAGAGTACTGGCAGCGTTACGATGGTTTGGCTGCACGCTTTATAGAGAACTTTAAACTCTTTGCTAAAGATTCATCTGATGAAGTGATAAAAGCAGGACCGAAGAGGTTGAAGAAATAACGCTTATTAAAATCCATTAGGATTGTGGATGGTAAAACTTTAGTATTTGAAAATAGCGATAATATGCTAATTTTAGGAGGGTAACAACAAAACAGGGTAGCAAAATGAAACGAAATGAATTTTCCATTTCAATAATTTTATTAATCTGCTGCATAATTATTTCCTGTTCTGAAAAATTTACAAATCCCCCAATTGAAAAATTAAATGATATAACCAGTCCGCCAAGCAATTGGATCGGTATTAACAACATTGCCATAAATTCTCAAGGCGATTTTTTCATCAGCAATTCTTTTGGGATTTTTCGTTCTGCTGATGAAGGAAGCACATGGAATAAAATTCATATTTCAATAGATTCGTTGTCCAATATCTATGAGATTGAAATAACGAACAACGATATCATTTTTGTTCGAGCTTCTTTCATATCCTCTGGCTCAACATGGAAAATTTTGCGTTCTATAGACAATGGAATTTCCTGGATTGAATTATCTTTACAAATCAATTGGTTCTCCTCAATGGAGATTGATCTTGATGGAAATATTTACGTATGCGGCAGTAAAGTTTATAAATCAACTGATTATGGGGATACCTGGGAAGAAATATATAGTGAAAAAGTTTCTGCTATCGGTTTTCCTCGAGACAGCATAGTGATTATCGGCATTCGTGAGGGTAATTATGGCAGAGTGTTGTATTCAGATAATAATGGAATTAGCTGGCAATCAACTAATAATTTTAATGAACTTTTATCTTTCTATAAAAATGATTCAATTATGTATGCGGGGACTAATAATAACAGGTATAGCACCGGAGGGATTCTGAAGTCTACTGATTGGGGACGAAGCTGGGAGCAAAGTGGATTATCTGGTAGAACTCCGGTATATTCATTCATTACAAATTCGTTAAATCAAGTACTCTGCGCTTCTACTGCTGGAATATTTCTTACTGCCGATGATGGTGCTAGCTGGCAAGACGCTCTAGCTGATAGTTCTGTTTCAAGTTTAATCAAGGATAAGAATGGTTACTTATACACTATTACTGATAGAGGAACATTCTTACGATCAACAGACAATGGAATGAGCTGGCACAATTAAATATTTAATATGATTAAAATATTACAAGAGCTCTTCCTCCGCGATCTCGAAAAATTAAAAACTGAGATAACTTCTTACAAAGATGAAAAGAAAATGTGGGAAGTTAGCGGCAATATTAAAAACTCTGCAGGAAATTTATGTTTACACATTTGCGGCAACCTGCAGCATTTTGTAGGCTCAGTACTTGGCAATTCAGGTTATGTAAGAAAACGTGATGATGAATTTTCAAGAAAAGATGTTCCCATTGATGAGATAGTACAGGAAATTGAAAAAACTCTGCAAATAATCAAACAAACATTAACCGATTTAAAAGAAGAAAAGCTTGAAGAAACATTCCCAATAAATGTTTTTGGATATGAAATGACTACAGGATTTTTCTTAACTCACTTAACAACTCACCTCAGCTATCATCTTGGGCAGATAAACTACTATCGCCGATTACTGGATAGTTAATTAGCAATTACCAAATTTTGTTATTTAGATGTTGATTTCTGTAATTAAATAAGATATACTTATTTTTATATATAAATTCTTCTTAACAATTAACCACGGAGAAAGAACATGAAACAGACGATTTACTTTTCATTAATAGTTATTCTGCTTGCGGTATTTGGTTTAAATGCACAGGAGAATAATCTTTATCAAACAAAACCAAACATTAAAATTACAGGTAAAGAATCACCAGACCTTAGCAATGCAGAAATTATTGAACTTAGTGGAACTGTAAAGTTTGATCCTGTAGAGGTAGGTAATCTTATTTTTGAAGTTCATAACATTACAGATAGAGCCACTGGCTACGATTTACAATCGAACGCCTCCACACAACAAGTGTGGGTTGATTACAATAACCCAGATTTTCTGCATGCTCACTTTGTAAATTCACAGGAAACCGCTGGTTGGTCCGATAGAAACTGCCTTTACTTTGGAAGTACAGATGCAGGTGTAAACTGGTTTGAATTAGGAGCTGTTCCAAACACTGGAAGAAGCGGTTTTCCTACAATTTATGGCAAATCTGATGGTTCTGCTGTGCTGTTAAATCATAACAATTTTTTTGGCGGATTCACTCATACAACAGTTTCTGTTGATAACAGCCCGTTTGAATACAACTTTACAAATTACGATCCAACAAATATTAATGATGGTCCGGTTTGGCCCCGCCATACAGTTACTAATAATGATATCGTTGTTTTGGCTTCAACTGGCTCACCTATTCCAGACGATCAATTATGGCTTAACACCTTAAATCTTAGCACCGGTGTATTTTCCGGCTGGCAAACAATTCCAAGTGATGATGCTGAAAGCTATGATTTCTCTGTATCGCCCAATGGTAAAGTTGGGTTAGCTTATCTTGGCGACCCCCCTGATGACGGCGATGTATTTTACAGGGAATCAACTGATGATGGATTAACCTGGTCTGCAGCAACTAAAGTGTTCGATCGTGATGATGCCCAAGATACAACTATGGGAGGAATTAGAGGTGTACAAATTAACTACTACAATGAAGAACCCTGCATTACTTATGAAGTTTGTGAACAGATCTTTTCTTCAGGAGACTTCTTCCCGGGCTTACCAAGTGAAATTCAATTTTGGTCTCCAAATGTGAATGGCGGCGTTCCATTGGTAATTGCAGATAGCAGCAATGTGCCTTTTTATCCATATGTTGGAACGAACGATGTGCATGTTCCTCTGTGCAGACCTGTAATTGGCAGAATGGATGACGGTTATCTTTTTGTCGCATTTAACGCTTCAACTGAGCACTTATTTCCAAGTCCGGATACAACCACATATATGGCTGGATATTTTATGTATAGTGGTGATGGTGGCAACGCATGGAGTGATCCTGAGAAGTTCACTCCTGAATCTCCTCTCAAAGATTGGCGATATCCGAGTATTGCCGAGGTTATGCCGAGTGGTTTCTCTACGATTCACATCGTAATGCAGGGAGATTCAATACCAGGCAGCACAGTAAATACTGCAGGCATGCCTGTTGGAGTTACAGCTCAATACTTTCATTTTTCTGCTGATATTCTTCTTCCTGGTGTTGAGGGTAGCGATGTAGTTGTAAATAAATTCAACTTAGAACAAAATTACCCCAACCCATTTAATCCAAGCACTGTTATACAATATTCAATTCCAACTTCATCATATATTCAATTAAGCGTATATGATGTTTTAGGTAATGAAGTTGCAACTCTTGTGAATGAAGAAAAATCCGCAGGTTCGTATGAAATTGAATTTAAAGCAGATGGTTTAACAAGTGGGATTTATTTTTATAAGTTAACTGCTGGTTCATTTGTAAACACAAAGAAAATGTTATTTCTTAAATAAAACTTATCTAAACTGCCATCTTAAAAGGTGGCAGTTTCCCATTCCTGATTATTTTTTGTCGGAAATAAAGATTTTTTGAAACTTAACAGATGAATTCAATTATACAAATTGGTGAAAAAAAGTGGGAAGCGCACTTTGCATTTCTTGAAGTAGATGATAATAATATCATCTACGTAGCTGGTAAAGAAGGAATTGATGTTACAAAAGAAGATTTTGAATTGCTTGATGAATGGATGAACAGTTTAAATTTTGGTAAACTTATCGTCTTTGCAGATCGATCTCAAAGTTATTCTCACACTTTTGAAGCACAAAAATATTTAATGGAAAAAATAAATATTACTGCACTGGCTATGTATGTTACCACTCCGGTTAAATTAGAATTAGCAGAAATGGCAAAGGATGTTTACCTAAGAAATTTTCCTGTTAAGGTATTCACTGATAAAAAAGAAGCAATGAAGTGGCTTAAAACTTTTCTTTAAGTAAATAGTTAAAAAATCTCCCTCATTGTTTAATAGTGAAGAAATCCTTTCTTGATTCTCCAATACTAAAAAGAAGCTTTCAATTCAGTTTACAATTTTACGGACGATTTTGATAGTCCATCTGTTCAAAAACTAATTATATTGGTCAGAAATCAACTAGTTTTTGGATTTATACTTTAAATATATATCTTTGTTCAGTGATTACGGGCATATCAAATCACGCTTAAACTATTAATTTATTCTTACAAAAAAGGAGGCACTTTATGGGCATGGTTAAAGAATTCAAAGAATTCGCAATGAAAGGTAATGTAGTGGACATGGCAATTGGTATTGT
>CBEPPX010000175.1:0-4958 GCA_965511205.1 uncultured Ignavibacteriales bacterium
AAGCAGTGCATAAATAAATTCAAAATCATTTGGTGATTTTAAATATGCTTGTTTAGATTTAAAAAATTTTTACTATCTTAAATAGTGGTAGCTACAAAATAATTACTATAATGAATAATAGGAAAATTTTTAGCAAACTAAATTGGGTAGGATCATTTTATTTCAAAAATCTAGATAATCCTTAATCATCCACCTCAGCAGTAACAGTTTAAAGGAATGAAACTTCATTTAAATTTTAGTTTTAATCTGACTCGAGATAAATTATGAATAGGATATTACTTTTTGTGACTTGTGTTTTTTGTATATCAGTTTCAAGAATTTACGCACAGGAAAATTATAATTGGAACCTTCAGTACGGAACCAAATCGACATTACTTGGTGGCGCCGTTATTGGAAGTGTTTCGGATCTTAGTGCAACTTATTACAATCCCGGTGCAATCGCATTGTATGAAGAGGCTGTTTTCATATTAAGCGCACAGGTTTACCAGGTTGATATATATAAGATAAAAAATGGTGCTTCAGAAGGCGCTGATCTTGATTTTTCATATATTACACCCACACCATCTTTTGTTGCTATTGGTTTTGATTTTGGATTTTTAGGTGAAGATAAGCTTGCTTTTTCACTTCTTACAAGACAAAATTCCAGGTTGGATTTTGATATAAGAATTATAGACTCACTTGAAGTAATTAGATCCTCTCCCGGAAAGGAAAGTTTTGCAGGAGGGGTAAGGATCGAAAAAAAATTTACTGATGTCTGGGCAGGAATCACTTACTCTAGTAAGTTAAATGAGGTTTTCGGATTAGGCTTAACCGGGTACCTGTCATATAGCAGTAATCAGGCGGCTACAGAAACTATCCTTCAAGCACTCTTATCCGGGGGAGAAATTGCCGCGTTCACTAATATTAATGACTATTCCTATTCAAATGCCCGAACTTTGTTAAAGGCGGGTTTAGGTGTTAATCTCAGCCCATTAACGCTTGGTTTAACAGTAACAACTCCAAGTTTAAATTTGTTTGGGAGCGGTTCAGTTGGATCAAATCTGTTTTTAAGTGGTGTTGATTCTACAGTCTTTCAAAGTAATTTTCAAGATGATGTCACATCAGAATACAAAAGTTCCTGGGCAATTGGTTTTGGTGCAGCTTATACAATAAATGATTTCAAAATTACCTTTAGCACCGAATGGTTTGATGCTATAAAAAAATTCTATGTATTAGATACTGAACCGTTTAAAGAGCAGAGCAGTGGTGATGTAATTGAAGATGATCTGACTCACGAGACTAAGAGCATCATTAATTACGGCTTTGGAGTTGATTATTATTTACATGAAAAATTTATAATTTCTACAAGCTTCGTTACTGATTTTTCATCAAGAGATCCTAATACAACCACAAATCTTACCAGGTCAACAAACTGGAATATTTATCATATTTCATTAGGCTCAACATTTCAGATTGAAAAATCTGATGTCACAATCGGAATTGCTTATTCTTTTGGATCAGATACATTTAAAAATGATATCAATATTTCTCCGGATTCTGATAACTCTCCTGAAATAGTACGAGATACTGAAATTGTCTTCAACCGGATAAAGTTATTACTTGGATTCGTTCTGTAAAGTCAATTTTCATATATGTGTTATTATGTGCCTAATACTTTATTTTATAACTATCTATAATAGCCACGCCGTTTTAGACAAAAAGTGAATCCGTCCTCAAAATGGAATTTTTAAAGAATGGAAACTCCATGATTATTTTTATATTGGATATCGTTAAAATTTTTAATTATAGTTATGAGATAAATTATAACATTATTATGGAGAGAATATGAGATTAATCCATTTATTAATTACAGGATTGCTTGTAATATTATTATTCGGTTGTTCTTCACTAAAAGTAACAACTGATTTCGATGCATCACAGGACTTCAGCAAATATAAAACTTACCGGTGGGCGAAGGATCAGGAAGTCAGTCCAAATGATGACCTTGCTAAGGATCCGCTTCTTAAAAAACGTGTTATATCCGGAATTGATAAAACACTTGCTGAGAAGGGATTTGAACTAATTGAAAGTGGTGAGCCTGATTTCGTAATTTTACTTTGGGGCGGTGCTAAGGAAAAAATGCAGGTTACCGATACCGGTGGATATAGAGGTTACGGTTGGTACGATCCCTGGTGGGGTCCTTACGGGAGCGGTGGCAGCACACATGTAAGTTATTATGAAGAAGGATCATTAGTAATTGATATTGTTGACTGGCAAGAAAAAGAACTTTCATGGCGTGGTATGGGAACAAAGACACTGAAAGAATATTCTTCTCAGGAAGAGCAGCAAATAGCAATTGATGAGGTAGTTGCGAAGATTCTAGCTGATTTTCCTCCGGGTGGACCACAGCATCAACAATAGGTATTTAATTAATTTATTTTAAGGGTTGCTGGAAAAATCAGCAACCTTTATATCGCTAATGATTATTCTGGGTGTTGAATTACACCATCATAAAACACATCACAATCAGCTCCAAAAACATCATCTATCAGATTTGTTACAGGGGCAAGGATTGTTCCAACAACTTTAACCTTTTCCATAGTCGGTGAATTTATATCTCCATAAGCTTTCTGACTAAATATGCTGCAACCATATTTATTTACTAAAGCAATATTCAAATCCAGACTATCATTATTAAAATCAATAATACCATTAGATGCAACCCTATTCTTGTGCGTGGTAAATGCAGCATCATCAATAATAAATGTACTGTTATTAATGCTCCAATTAGATACAATTTTACTAATGTTAGTAAGCTCACCTTCATTGAAGGCAAATATGCTGGCAATATCGGATCCTTTTGTAACCGCAATTCCAACAGGCCCTGCAAGCATAACAGCTCCAAGATCCAGTAAATTAAAGTTTTGACTTCGTTTAAATTTTTCAATTATTTCATCCGCATCAAACCCATATAATAATAGATTTTTACCACTTAGGTTAATGTATCCATTCAGATTATTAACAATTGACGTCCAGTCTTTTCCCTGTGCCTTTAAATTCATTGATAAATTGCAGGGACCAGTTATGAGTGTGTCTTCACGAAAAATCGAGAGCATTTCTTCAGCATAAAATTTTGTAACATTATAATTGATGCTTATAGTTGGCACATCAGAAAATGGTTTAATAGTTAACTCTGAATTACCTTTTGCATTCTTCCCAAATAACCTCACCATTTCGGATTCAAAATTATAAGCTCCATTGATCACAGAAAATTTTAATTCCATATTATCTAAGGAGAAATGCTTTGAATTAATTTTTTTCGATTTAAAACTTCCGGAAGTGTTCAGAGATACCAGAGGATTTTCATTTACTCTCAAGTCAAAATAAACCTCAGAAATATTTAGATTCAATGCTTTTATTTCAATCGTATCTTCAGCCAAATTATAAGAAAGGTCTGCATCTTTAAGATTAAAAAACTTTAGCACAGTAGTATCTTCAGGAAATTGCATATCTGCAAAAAAGGAACCCGTGAGGGAACCGCCTAGATATTCAGGGATGCTGTCCCCCTCATTATATATTAACTGGGAAGGATAAATATTGCTAAACTTAGAATCTAATTTCAGATAGAAAGGTTCTGCCTGAGACGAATTGTACACTCCTGTAAAATTAAATTGCCCACCCAGAAAATCAGTTTTAAAATCTTTACAGTTCAGGTTAAAGCCCAAAATGTTTTCACTAATTCTAAATTTTCCTGAATTAATAATTATGGGCGGTAGAAGATCTTCAATTGTAGCATTCAGCACTTTAATATTAAAATCTATTTCAGGAAAAGATTTAATTTGAAGGACTTTCTTAGTGCTGGTTATGGCATCAACAACCAGATCAATATTTTTTATCCTGTAAGGAAAGTTTCTTTTAATAGAAGGATCAAAAAGCAGAAAATTTGGTAAATCAAAAACTTTTGATTTTATTTTTAAGTTGGCATCAATCTGTTTATCAACATCGAAAAGAAGATAGTTTAAGTTACTAATCTGACCGTTTATTAACATATCAGTCGAATCAGAAGTAAAATTAAAATCTTCAATGTAGCAGATATCATTGTCCCTTTTAATCAACCCGTTTATGTTGTCGAACTTTATTACTTCGGGAATGTTAAAACCAAAATTTATAAACTCAATTAATGAGTTGTTTGTGCTGCTTAAGAATAGTTTCTTTTCCGGGTAGTAAATTCCATCAAATTTATCTTCGAGCTTTATACGGCCCTTCAAATCTTTCATAAAATTAAGTCTGAATACTTCATCCAAACCGGTTACATCAGCATCAATTAATATATTAAGATTTATTTCGGGCACAATAAAATTTTTAACTGACCCGGCAAGACTGAGGTGACCTTTTGGGAAGTCTGCACTAAGTGTATCTATGCGAAATTCGGCTTCAGAAAAATCACCAATTCCACCTGAATTAAAATGTCCGTTCATATTTAAATTTTTAATAGTGCGGTTTGTTAAAGGATTTTTTAATTCAGCTCCTTTAAAACCAAAATCCGCTCTAACTAATGGGGAAATATTTAATGTCTTACCCTTAACTTTGGCATTAAAATAAAACTCACCTTTCCTTAGATTTTTTACTCCTCCCTCTGCAAGTATAAAAGAAAAGATGCCTAAGTCTTTGCCCTTTGCTTCAATATTTAAATCAATATTCCCCTCATCTTTAGGACTGAATGTGCCAACAAAATTAAATTGTGTATCATCAAATAAAACTTTACTATCCCTAAATTCAGTAAGAGATGTTAAATTATTAATTGAAATGTTAGTGTTAACCGACCCTGAGATGTTGTTTATGATTTTCCTTGATTGCTGATATAGAGAGTCAATTATTATATCAGTTTTTAAAAAAAATTTTGTTTTTTCCCTACCATATTTAAAAGAAGATTTCAGATCCTTAATCTCAAGATAAATGTATCTGTCCAGTAACTGATT